>BMAH01000152.1 GCA_014132615.1 Gammaproteobacteria bacterium | reverse complement strand
TTTATAGGGCAATATTATAATTTAAAAGACGATTTTGTTCAATAAAAACACAAAATATAAGAGGGGGAAGTTTTATTTATTAATCAAAAAGATAGTTTGGAGAAGAAATTTTTAAACTGCTTAGCCCTTAATTTCGCTAGCAATTAAGGGCTAAGTTTGAATATTGCTTGTAGTCAATTATTCTTGTGGCTCGAAAACAGTAAAACCATTTTGTTTAACTAAGTGATCTTTTTTAGCAGTAATTAAATCTTCTTGGACCATTTCTTTAACTAATTCATCAAAGCTAACTTTAGGCACCCAACCTAATTTTGCTTTCGCCTTAGCGGGATTACCTAACAAACTATCAACTTCTGCTGGACGGAAATAACGAGGGTCAACTTGGACTATGCAGTTACCGTATTGATCATAACCTTTTTCTTCAGTGCCTTCGCCTTTCCAAGTGATATGAATATTTAATTCATTCGCAGCTTTAACAACAAAATCTCTCACGCTATATTGCAAACCTGTTGCAATCACAAAATCTTCAGGTTGGTCTTGCTGCAGCATTAACCATTGTGCTTCAACGTAATCTCTTGCATGACCCCAATCGCGTTTAGCATCTAAATTGCCAAGATAAAGGGAGTAATCTTGTAAACCTAATTTAATGCGCGCTAAAGCACGAGTAATTTTACGTGTAACAAATGTTTCACCGCGTAAAGGTGATTCGTGATTGAATAAAATACCATTGCAACCATAAATACCGTAAGCTTCGCGATAATTGACGGTAATCCAGTAAGCATAAAGTTTTGCAGCGCCATATGGGGAGCGAGGATAAAATGGCGTCGTTTCAGATTGAGGAACTTCTTGTACCTTACCATATAATTCGGAAGTCGATGCTTGATAAAAGCGCGTCGTTTTTTCCATACCTAAAATACGTATCGCTTCAAGAATGCGTAACGTCCCTAATGCATCAGCGTTCGCTGTGTATTCTGGTTCTTCAAAGGAAACAGCAACATGACTTTGCGCAGCTAAATTATAAATTTCGTGAGGTTGTGTTTGTTGAATGATGCGAATTAAACAACTCGAGTCTGTCATATCGCCGTGATGCAAGAAAAAGTTTTTATTACGACCTTGCGTATGGGGGTCGTGATATAGGTGATCAATTCTTGCAGTATTGAATAAAGATGAACGGCGTTTGATGCCGTGAACGATATACCCTTTATTCAATAAAAATTCTGCTAAATAAGCTCCATCTTGACCCGTGATACCTGTTATTAACGCAACTTTACTCATTTCACTACCTGCTTATTAAAATAATTAAATGTTAAACACAAAGTATGATTA
>BMAH01000151.1 GCA_014132615.1 Gammaproteobacteria bacterium | reverse complement strand
CGTTTGGATTACTAATGCTTATTTCGTGCCTGATAAATTTTTACTTAGAAAATTAATTAGAGCAGCAAGACGTGGTGTTGATGTAAAAATCATATTACCGCATAAATCTGATGTATTTATTACTTCATTAGTCACACAGACTTTTTATTCCACCCTCATGAAAAATGGCATTCATATTTACGAGTATTTACCTAGCATGGTGCATGCAAAAATACTGATTATTGATAATGATTATTGGGTGGGATCTAGTAATTTAAATTATAGAAGTTTAAAACATGATTTAGAAATCGATGTGCATTTAAAAACTGAACAGGCTCAGCAAGAAATAGAAGCACAATTTTTCTCAGATCTTAGTTTAACTCAAGCTATTGATGAAACGATTTATAACCAACAAATTTGGTATAAAAGTTTATTAGGCCGAATGCTGCTTTTCATTCGCTATTGGATTTGAGGTAGGTATGAAAAAAATTTGCTGCGCTTTACTGATGTTATTTATCGCGCATACTGTATTTGCTATTGAAATCAGCGGCTCTCCTTTTGCAACGGATGGTGCCCCACTGCCAAAACATATTAAAGGCAGTGAAAAAACCATATTAATTGATCCCAGAGAACATGTATGGGGTGCTTATAATGCAGAAGGTAAATTAATACGCTGGGGTATTGCTTCAGCAGGCTCTAAACGTTGTGCAGATAGCAAACAATCTTGTCACACAAGAGTGGGCGCATTTAGGATATATTCATTAGGTAATAGTAATTGTATTTCGCATAAATACAATGGCGCGCCTATGCCTTATTGCATGTTTTTTCACGGCAGTGAAGCATTGCATGGTTCTTACAATGTTGAATTTGACAATATCAGCCATGGTTGCGTGCGCATACACGTGGATGATGCTAAATGGTTGCGTTATCATTTTGTAGAGGGGCCTAGTTTGCGTAACCATTATCGGGGGACGAGGGTTATCATTAGGTCCTATTAAACATGACCATCTATCACCTTGAACTGACTAGCTGTCATCCTGAACGTAGTGAAGGATTTATTTGTCATCCCGCGCAGCTTTTAGCGCGGGACCCAGCGCCCTTCTCAATATCTCATCAAAACAAATCTATCCAGTAATTTTATGAATCCTAGCAAGATATAGCTCTACGACCATTCAACTAGAAAAATGTTTGATAGGGTTTAGAAATGGAGTTATTTATGAAAGGGACTGGGTCCCGCGCTAAAAGCTGCGCGGGATGACAATACCACCCTTAGGTGACAGTCACTACCTTTTATCTACTACTTCAAAACCAACGTATCTAATGCTCGTCTAAGCATCTCATCATTAAACTGTGTCTCTTTACCCGCTAGATAATAAGCCTGGAAAAAATACAATTTATCGTTAGTCATAAAAGTATAATAAGCAATTTTACCTTTATCGCTTACAAATTCGTAAGTTTGGAAATCACGCTTATTTAACTGAATTTTCTTACTAAATTGGTGAACATGATAAAAATCTTTAGCATCCACTTTTAAACCCATTGCTTCTCTATTGCCTGCGTTTGCAATACCGATAAAAAGACGCTGCGCATTTATCGCTTCATTGTCTGTCACTTTTCTTGGTAATATTACAACGCTTGCATACAAATAAGGGTCAGCGCTTAATACATTTTTCTTCATAGGCGTTTCATTTTTACTAGCCTCTGTATCAGGCTCAAAAAGATACGCATTCATTTTTTTCCCTTGCTCTTCCACCTGTTCAGCTTTTTGAATAAATTGCGTGGCTTTAGGCAAGACAATAATAAAATCGCTATTTTCAAATCCAATTAATTCATCTTGATTACTATCTTTGGAAAATATTTGATTGGCGAAAGTAATTAATAAAAGAACGGTTAGCCATTTAAGGGTAAAAACAATTTTACGCATGAAGCCCATTTCCTCGAGTTATGAGAATTATATGGTAATAAATGAAATGATTTTATCAAAATGTAACACTAAGAGCAAAAAATGTTCTAACCCATGCTAAATAAATGATTTACCAGTAATCCTTTTTGCCTCATTCGTCAGTTGGTCCATTTCATACCCTGCTTTACCCGTTGTTTTGGCTAAAACATCCAACCTTTGAATATGCTCTTCCAATTCATCCCCCAAGGCTAACGAAATATTTTTTAAATCATCCACCCCGCTCTCAATTTGGTCGAGACGCTTATCAATTTTTTTAAGCTTAGCCTTATCTTCCTCATCTAAACTATCTAAATGCAAATACTGTTGTTTATAAAAATACGGCGTTTCTAATTTCAACGATTCTCTTTCCTTAGCTTCATCTGCTAATTTCTCATCAACTTTTTTAACGTTATCCTGCCTTTTAGGCGCTCTCTTTACCTTATTAACAAAAAAACCCAATAAACTATCAATAGCAGATAAATGTCTTTTACTTTTTTTCTGCTCAACTGCTATATCGTCTACGGTATTTTGTATATGCTTCAATTGCTCACCTTGATGCTGTAATTTTTCACCTGTTTCATTACCTATTAATTTAGCTTGCTCAACCAATTCTAACGAGTGATCAACAGAATCTAAGGATGATTGTAAACTGTGTTTAATATCGCTTTGTTCTTGATCATTAGATTGCAATGCATGTTGGGTAGAAGTAGATGATGATGTAAATGTGTGCTTATTATGTTTTCTTTGCATACAGGCATCCTTACCTATTATGTAAATATACTTCTTAGCTTATCTTGTTTTTACCTTAAACTTAAGGCAAATTTGCACGTTTTGTTTATTGATAATTATAACTACGGATGATCATCTTTATGCTTAGAGTTACTCCTAATAAACATGTGAATATAGGTTTCGGTGGTGGTGGTTATTGTGGGCTTTCATATGCAGGTGCATTAAAACGTCTAGGTGATGCACCTAATTTTTCCTTTGATGATATTAAACGAGCAGCAGGTGTTTCCATAGGCTGTATTGCTGCCTTAGCAATTTGCTTACGTTTAAAACCTGAGGAAATGTTTAATCGGTTAGGTGCTTTAGATTTCAAAAAAATTATTGAATACTCTTATCCGTGGAATATGGTAGGAAAAAAAAGCTATTTTTAACGGCAATTATATTTACTATAAATTAAAAAAACTATTAAGCGATTATACAGACAGAAGCGACCCACAAAATATTACGTTTGACGACTTTAAAAAAGCTGGCTTTAAAGATTTATACATAGTGACTAGTGAATTTTACGAAATTGGCAATGAAATACATGCTTTTGAAAAAATACATTCCTTTGAACATACTCCTAATGGGAAGATAATAAAAGCCATCATGAGCTCTATTGCTATCCCTCTACTATTTAGAGCTATTTCTTTTGACGGTGCATTAAATTTTGATGGAGGTATTGCTAATAATCTTCCCTATCAATTATTTCATGCAAGAAAATATCTTCCCACTGCTCATCCACTATATAACCCAAATGACTCCACTTTTATAAAAAATCCTCATACATTGGCGATTGCCATAGCTCCTTTTGATCCTAATTTGCCACGTATTCCTTTAAAGAAAATTAATTTTTTTGGTGTAGCTCAAGGAACATTAAACGGACTACTAAAGCGGGGTTACGATTTAACGATTGAATCGCAAGGGGATCAGTGCAGTATTATTTCCATTCCTAGAAAAATCACATTAATTGACTTTGGTATAACCAAAGAAAAAAAGCAAGAAGTTTTACATGCAGGCGCACAAGCGGTTTCTAAAGCTTTTAATTTAGAAGATGTAACATTAGATTATTGCTCCTTACCTGAAAAAGTAGACAGAAAGAATTGTTGGGCTAAATTATTTGGAACTAACACTTCCCCTACTAAACCGCCTATTCTCTCTCTGCGCATGACTGAACAATCAAAAATATTTAGAGCAAGCTTTTGATGCTCTTAATAGATTGAAAAATAAATATATTCACTTAAAATTTGAGTTAATATTTGCTTTATATATAATAAGCTATTAATTAATATAATTCACAATTACCCATTTGCCTATATGAAAAACGCCATTATCTTATTCTCAGGTGGATTAGATTCCACCACCTGCTTAGCTTATGCTAAATCGCAAGGTTTTAATTGCCATGCTATTAGCTTCAACTATCATCAAAAACATTCTGCTGAATTAAATGCAGCAAAACGTATAGCAAAACACTTGGGTGCAAATCACATCATTATCGATTTGCCTAATGCACAATTTCAAGGTTCAGCTTTAACTGATGAACAAGTTAATGTGCCCGATTTTCACTCAAACAATTCGATTCCTGTTACCTACGTACCTTCACGCAATACTATCTTCTTATCCTTCGCATTAGCATGGGCAGAAGTGTTAAATGCAAATGATATTTTCATAGGTGTCAGTGCTATTGATTATTCTAACTATCCTGATTGCAGACCAGAATACATTCAAGCATTTCAAACAGTAGCTAATCTAGCTACAAAATCGGGTGTTGAAAATAATCACGTTAGAATCCAAACACCACTTATTCATTTATCTAAAGCTAAGACCATCGAATTAGGCATAAACTTAGGGGTAGATTACAGCATGACAGTATCCTGCTATCAGGCTGATTCACAAGGTTTAGCTTGCGGTAAATGCGCTAGTTGTACATTAAGGAAGAAAGGATTTGCTGAAGCAAATAAACTAGATCCAACACTTTATCAAAATAAATAATTTTTAACCTGTTATTAAATAGGAGGTTAAAAGCATTTAAA
>BMAH01000150.1 GCA_014132615.1 Gammaproteobacteria bacterium | reverse complement strand
AGGCGATAAATTTATGCGGTGTATCACCCAGCATAAACATTTCTATGCCAAATGCAGCTAATGTCAATGTAACAAACATAGCTGAAATAAAGCGGCTTGCTGAAAATAATGGCACCGCAATCGCTGCAATGCTTGCCACAGCAAACGCAATTAAAACTTGATAAATGACGATATCAGGCATTAAAACGATACTTAGCAATATCCAATTAATGGAACCAAGCAGCGTAATAATTAAAAACAAGCCATACCAATAAGAAGTTTGCTCAACTGGGGGATTTTTTTGCAAATAAACTTTACAACTCACATAGCGAAAAATAGAAACAATCACAATGAAAGAAAACCAATAAAGTAATTTATCTAATGCAATAACAGGATATAGTGCGATAACTAAACAGGCGCCTGTTAACAATGAGCCAGGTACAGCTGCCTTTGCTTGTACGTGCAAAAGCTTAACCAATTCGGTAAATAACTTTCTCTCTATGCGATCTTTATTATTTACCCTCAAAGCCCATCATCCTTGTATGCGCTTTATGCCACATTTTCATTTTAACATAGGTAAATTTATTTGAAGGGCTAAAGGTGTTATAGTAAAACCCTTTAGCAAGACAGTATCAACCTAACTTTAAGCAAAAAACCAACATGGAACCAAATTTTGTTCACTTGCGCTTGCATACCGAGTTTTCACTAGCTGATGGGCTAGTTTTCATCCCTTCTTTGATGGAAAAAGTAGCAACTTTTGGTATGCCAGCGGTTGCCATCACTGACTTAAACAACTTATATGCAACGGTCAAATTTTACCAAGAGGCTTTTAAAGCGGGTATTAAACCCATCATAGGGGTGGATATTTGGGTTCCCTTGGATCAAAGCCATAAGGTTTTGCAGCGTCTAACCCTGCTCTGTCAAAACAACATAGGGTATAAAAATTTACTCCAATTAGTTTCTAAAGGTTATTTAGAAGGCCAACAAACTGGCGTTCCCATCATACAAAAAGAATGGGTTAACACTTTTTCAGAAGGGTTGATTGCTATCTCTGGCGCCGAAGAAGGCGATATAGGGCGAGCTTTATTGGCACAAGATTTTGCAGCGGCCAAACAACATTTAGCATATTGGCAACAGCTATTTCCTAACCGTTTTTATCTCGAAATCAGTCGAGTAGGAAAACCGCAAGAAAATAATTACATTCAAGTTGCAGCAGCCTTTGCAGAAGCGCATTCTATTCCACTACTTGCTACTAACGATGTGCGCTTCTTAGAGCGCGATGATTTTGAAGCACATGAAGCGCGTGTTTGTATACAAGAAGGTTCAACGCTTAACGATCCTAATAGACCTAAGCGTTACACAGAGCAGCAATACTTGCGTAATCAACAAGAAATGCGTAGGTTATTTTCTGATATCCCCTCCGCTCTAACAAATACCGTGGAATTAGCAAAACGTTGTAACGTTACTTTTACCTTAGGTAAAAGTCAGCTACCTCATTTTGGTGTCCCTCTAGGTTATACGACTGAGAATTATTTGTGTGAAGTTGCCGCAGTAGGTTTGCAAAAAAGATTAGAAACTTTATTTGATACCCATGCACCGACTTTTGCAAATCAACGCATTGCTTATGATGAAAGATTAACTCGCGAATTAGATGTCATTAATAAAATGGGATTTGCTGGTTACTTTTTAATTGTAGCGGACTTTACCAAATGGGCGAAAGAAAACGGCATTCCGGTAGGTCCAGGTCGCGGATCAGGTCCAGGCTCCCTAGTCGCTTATGCACTCAATATTACAGACTTAGATCCGCTTGCTTTAGAGTTACTTTTTGAGCGCTTCCTCAATCCTGAGCGCGTTTCTATGCCTGACTTTGATATCGACTTTTGCATGGAGGGCCGGGATAAAGTCATTGAATACGTGATGGAGAGACATGGTCATGACAGTGTTTCACAGATTATTACCTACGGCACCATGGCTGCTAAAGCAGTAGTAAGAGATGTGGGACGAGTATTAGCCTTAGGGTACGGTTTTGTCGATAAAATTGCAAAATTAATTCCATTCGAATTAGGTATTACTTTAGAAAAAGCATTAGTGCAAGAACCCTTACTGCGCGAGCGCTATGAGCAAGAAGAAGAAGTTAGAACACTTATTGATTTAGCGTTAAAGCTAGAAGGCATTACGCGCAACGTAGGTAAACACGCAGGTGGAATTGTTATTGCACCAGGTAAATTAACGGATTTTGTTCCCCTTTATTGTGAACCTAATGAAGCAGGCCATCCTGTTACGCAATTTGATAAGGATGACGTGGAGTTAGTCGGGCTAGTAAAATTTGACTTTCTAGGTTTAAAAACCCTCACGATTATTGATAGAGCTTTACACATCATTAATCAAAATAAAGAAGAAAAAATTGATATTAGCTTAATTGCATTAAACGATGTGGAAACATTTAAATTACTGAAAGCTTGTCAATCTACTGCTGTATTTCAACTTGAATCTCACGGTATGCGAGATTTAATAAAACGCTTACAGCCAGACTGCTTTGAAGATTTAATTGCATTAGTGGCTTTATTTAGACCGGGTCCATTGCAATCAGGCATGGTGGATGATTTTATTAATCGTAAGCATGGGCGGGCAAAAGTTATTTATCCTCACCCGCAACTAGAGCCCATTTTAAGACCTACTTACGGTGTTATTCTTTACCAAGAACAAGTTATGCAAATTGCGCAAGTCTTAGCAGGCTATACGTTAGGTGCTGCAGATATTTTACGGCGTGCCATGGGTAAGAAAAAGCCTGAGGAAATGGCTAAGCAACGAGAAATCTTTTGTGAAGGTTCTGTGCAGCGCGGTGTTGCTAAAGAATTAGCTAATCAAATTTTCGATTTAATGGAAAAATTTGCTGGTTATGGATTTAATAAATCGCACTCCGCTTCTTACGCATTAATTGCTTATCAAACTGCTTGGCTTAAAGCGCACTATCCTGCTGCTTTCATGTCTGCTGTACTTTCTTCTGATATGGATAGAACTGAGAAAGTGATTGTACTTCTACACGAATGCAAAGTGATGAGGTTAGATGTTGCTCCGCCTGATATTAATAAAAGTGATTATTTTTTTACCGTACTAGATGACGCGCATTTAATGTACGGCTTAGGTGCAATCAAAGGAGTAGGTGAAGCAGCGATTGAAAATATTATTGCTGCGCGTGCTGATGGTGCTTTCACGGATTTATTTAATTTTTGTCAACGTGTTGATTTGCGTAAAGTAAATAGACGTGTATTGGAAGCATTAATCAAATCAGGTTGTTTTGATTCTTTTGGTCAGCATAGAGCTAGCTTAATTGCTTCAGTGAATAATGCACTCCAACAAGCTGAACAAGCCTTGCATAATCAAACTTACGGACAGCATGATTTATTGGGTATGCAAGTAGAAACTCAAACACCACAATATGTTGCAGCCCCCATTTTATCTGCTGAATTGCAATTATTAGGCGAAAAAGAAACGCTAGGTTTTTATTTAAGCGGCCATCCTTTAGATCGGTATATAAATGAATTAGCTAATTTTACTACTTGCAGGATTGCTGAATTACATCCAAGTACTCATCAAACTGCACGCGCTGCTGGTATTATTACAAATATTCGCACTAGACAAACTAAGCGTGGTGATAGGATAGGTATTTTTTCACTGGACGATGGAACGACGCAAATTGAAGTTGTTTGTTTTGCTGAAAGTTTTCAAAAATATCGATCTTTACTGGTCGAAGATCAGCTGGTTATTGTTGAGGGTGATGTTAACTTAGATGAATTCAATAATTCAGCAAGATTGGTAAGCCGTGAACTCTATACAATAGAACAAGCACGCGAACGTTTTGCCAAATATTTGCAGATTAATTTAAATGCTAAACAAGCATTTGATGCTAAGCAATTAAAACCTTTACTAGCTCAGCACGTAGGGGGAACTTGCCCGGTGATATTACGCTTCAACTATGAAAATAATGTAAAAGCAGATATTACACTAGGTAAGAATTGGTTAGTAAAACCAAGCGAAGCGCTATTTACTCTCATCAAGGAAAAGTTGTCACTGGAACAAGTAGAAGTAGTTTATTGATTTTCGTATTGCTATGGGCAGGGAGCGCTGTTACAACGCATGTAATTTGTTATTATTCCGTCATGCCAGCGTGCTTTTAGTCAGAATTTTTATTTTGTTATGATATTTTTACTATCAGCTAAAGGAATAGCTATGCGAACATCCCAGCATTTTTTAAATGCGATAAATTCATTTGAACTGCAATTAAAATGGATAGAAGAACGTTTAGAACATATTGCCCAGTTAATCTCTCCTAATAAAAAATATGTAGATAAGCTAAAAGATAAAATCCAGATAGCGCTTAATCAAATTGATGCCAATTATAATCAAGATAATGAATGGGTTGCATTAACCAGCAAACAGATTTTAACAGAGGAAGAAGAAAAAGCTTTAATAGGACTTACGTATTGCAAAAAACGTTATTACTATGAAGAAACAGCAAGTGTTTTAAAATCAGAATGGGAAAAACATAGCCAGCCTAAACCTAAAACATTATTACGCCGCTCGTCTTTATTACGCATAGAAGTACAAGCAAAAACACGGGCTAACTTTAAAGATTTTCTCGCCTACACGCTTCATGAAATGAGCAGAATTAATAGTGATTTACGTCCTATGATTAAGGACATTCCAGAACCCACACTGATTGAACAAGCTAATCTATCATTTAAACAGCCACCGGTTTTCATTCCATTAAATACAACTTACCCTCAAACACAGTTATCAACTAATTCAACTTCAGCTAAAACTATGCCATTGAAAGTTACTTTTCTATTTTCAAGTAATAATTTAAAGGCTGTGACTGAAGATGAGGAAGAGAAAGAAAGCTTTTTTCCCTATGGGTAAAGATGGGCTGATTAATATATGGATGCCAGCTAAAAGCACGCTGGCATGACAATAGAAAGAATCAAAAATTACCTAGATATAATATGAAACTACGCTAGATTGGCGCGTCTATAAAGTTAGCTATTGTTCTGTCATGCCAGCACAATAAGCTTATTGCTGCTGGAAGATTTCTATCGATTTATTATTATCAATTTGACTACGCTTATATAGTTCGTATTCTAATAAACCTTCGCTATTTTGTACTTGTTCTGCAAATACAAAGTTTTGTTTTTTATCTTCAAGCGTACCCATTTTCACATCTTTTAAAGCAACAACTGCATACCCTGTTGGGATGCGAGTTACATCATACACTGACGGTGTTTTATTAGTTTTAGGGTTAGGCATACGGAAAGCTAAATCTAAAATAGCCGTGTCTACTTTAGTGGAGTAGCGGCCCAAATAGCCTGTTTTACTCCAAGTTAAATTATTTTCAACAGCAATTTTTTGTGGATCGGCGCCTGCAGCTAATTTATTTTTTATTTCATTAGCAAATTCAGAGGCACGTTTTTCTGCTTCTTGCGTTTTTAATTTTTCTTCGATTTGATTAGAGACACTTTTTACAGGAAGTAAGGATGAGGTGATATGCGATTTAACATGTAAAACAATTACTGTCTCAGGGTTTAATTGAATAACATCGCTATTATTCTGCAAATTCAATATATCATTGCTAAAAGCGACATCTCTCACTTTTTTATATTGAGATATATCTTTCCCAGCTTTTTCTTTAGTAAATAATTCACTAGTTTTAATCGGCAAACCTAAGGTTTTAGATGCAAAGTCTAATGTCTCTGGATGTTCATAGGCTAAGCTTGCTAATTGATCACGCAGTTCAGCAAACTTTTCTTCAGCATGCTGACGTATATACATTTCTCTCACTTTTTCTTTAACCACATCAAATGGCTGGATTTTTGGCTCTTCTACATCTAATACTTTTACAATTACTAAGCCTTTGCTAGTGCGAATAGGTTCAGATACATCACCTGGTTTACTTAATTGTGCCACTGCTTTTTGTAAATCCACAGGCATTTGGTTTAAGGTAATCCAATGTTCGGAATCTGGTACTAGGGCGTTTAACTTACCATTATATTGCTTACTTAATTTAGCCATATCTGTTTTACTCGCTAAATCAGCAATAGCTTCAGCTGTATTTTGAGTAATCTTCATACCATTTTGGGTAGCATTAGCTGGCAATGCGATTTCTACATCTGCTAACTTCCAAGCCATAGGCTGGCTAAATGAATTTATGTTTTCATTGTATAAATTTTTTAAACCCGTTTCAGTAGGTACGACTTTATTTTGTAAATCTTTTAAAGATAACTCCACGTAATCTACATTCACTTGCTCAGGCGTCATAAAATCACTTTTATGCTCAGTATAATAAGCCTGAATTGCTTGACTAGAAACCACATGGGGTTGAGTAAGAAAATGTTGAAGTGGGATAGTGATATAATCAACGCTGCGTTCTTGGTTAACCAATTCAATGGTATATTTTGTTTCATCAGGCAAAGCAAAAGAAGTGAAAATAATACCTAACTTAGGTTGATCAATTAATAAACTTGTTTTAATTAAATCTAAAAACTCACTTGTAGAAAGTAATGTTGAGGATAAGATTTCCTGAAAACGCTCTACAGAAAATTGCCCGTCAACTTGAAATTCGGGAATACTTTGTAAGTAGTTATCAATTTGATTATCTGAAATTTGATAACCTTGAACAGTCGATGCTTGTTTTAATGCTTCCATTTCAACCAAGCCTTGTAAGGCTCTTTGCTTAAGCGCAGTTTCATCTTTGGCAGTAATGGAATTGGAGGAGCCGTATTGAATTTGGATTTTGCGACGCATGCGCTCGTAAGCAACAGCTAGTTGCTCTTTAGTGATTTCAATGCCGTTTACTTCAGCGACAACGCTATTATTACCACCGCCAACAAAGTAACTGTGTATACCCCATAAAGCGAAGGTGAGAATGATAATACCGATGATAGTGCCTGCTATCCAACCTTGTGTATGCTCGCGAATGGTCTGAAGCATTTTTCCTTCTCTTTCAAATACAAGTAAGATTCATTCTTTCACAAGGCCCTCAACAGGGCTCTACGTTTAGCAGATGTAGTCATTAATTACGGAGTGGACGGGACTCGAACCCGCGACCCCCGGCGTGACAGGCCGGTATTCTAACCAACTGAACTACCACTCCTTTGGAACGCTTTTTATATCATTTTTACTAATTTTACAATACTTTAATAAAACTTTTGGGTGCTGAGGGGATCGAACCCACGACCTACGCCTTGTAAGGGCGCCGCTCTCCCAGCTGAGCTAAGCACCCGAAATCTGTGCTAGTCAAACTTTACTGTGCGCCACCTTACCTTAATTGCGTACATAACGCAATAAAAGTTATAAAAAATTTATGCGGTGGCACCTGCGTCTTCTTTGACGGCTTCTTTTAGTGCTTTCCCTGCTTTAAAACCAACAACTTTTGCTGCTTTAATTTTAATTTTTTCGCCAGTTGATGGGTTGCGGCCTTCACGAGCGGCACGTTCTTTTACTGTGATTGTGCAAAAGTTTACTAAAACTACTGGATCACCTTTTTGCAATGACGATTTTACACCTTCTTGAAAGGCTTCTAATGCATTTGCAGCAGCTGCTTTGGTTAAACCAGCTTTGTCGGCAATAAAATCAATTAGCTCAGTTCTGTTCATAATTTTTTTTCTCTCTATCCATAGTTAAACCATGTCATTTATCATTCAATACAAGTCCAGCGACATTCCAGGTCAAATTGGTGCTCGTAACGAAGTGTGATTTATACCAATTGCATGAAACTTATGTCAAGCAAGTCGTACTAAAAATAATTTATTTTTTACTTTTTAAAATAAAAAATAAGAGTTGTTGGTAATTTGCAATAATATCTCCTATTCTCAGAGCAGGCTTAACCATCGTCATTGAATTTTAAGTACAAGGCCTTTTCAATATTTAATTGATACAAGCAACGCTTGTGGAATGTTTAAATAGATCCTTCGCTGCGCTCAGGATGACAATACTATGTCAGCATGACAGTGGCTGCGTTCAGCATAACGGTAGCGAACTTAAGTATAATAGCCGATGCAAAAAGCAAGCAACACTTTGGCTGTTAACAGCCAAAAGTGTTGCTCAACTAGATAATTAATGAGCGCCTATTCTATCTGACTTATCTGCTTTGCGGATTTTTACTTTCTTACCAACGCCTAAACCTGATTTAGATTTTTTACTCTTGCGCGTTAATTTTTCAGTATAACCACGTAAGGCAGCATTTAAGACTTCATCAATCCAGCGCACAGGTTGAATTACTAAAGCTTGCTTAATGTTATCAGGAATTTCTTTTAAATCCTTCACATTTTCTATAGGAATAATGACGTTTTTAATACCACTTCTGTGTGCAGCTAAGAGCTTCTCTTTCACACCACCTATAGGCAAGACTTCACCACGCAAAGTAATTTCGCCTGTCATCGCATAATCAGCTCTCACTGGTAACTGTGTTAACACAGAAACTAATGCTGTACACATGCTAATACCTGCGCTAGGGCCGTCTTTGGGTGTGGCACCTTCTGGCACATGAATGTGTATATCATGTTTGTCAAAAAAGTTTTTTGCTACGCCTAATAAATCTGAACGGGCTCTCACCACAGATAATGCAGCCTGTATTGATTCTTGCATTACACCGCCTAATTGGCCGGTATAAATTGTTTTACCTTTACCAGGCAATACTATGGCTTCTATGCTCAGCAATTCTCCGCCGACTTCAGTCCAAGCTAAGCCTTTAACTTGACCAATTTGATCTTGTTGTTCAGCGATATCATAGCGATAACGCCTTACTCCTAAGTAATTTTCAAGTTTATCTGGCGTTATAACTGCCTGTGCGATTTTCGCTTTCTTTTTAGCATTTTTAAGCAATACTTCTTTTACTACTTTACGGCAGATTTTTGAAATTTCTCTTTCCAAATTCCTGACCCCTGCTTCACGCGTATAATAACGTATGATGTGCTGCACAGTTTGAGTTGGAATTTTAATTTCTTTTTCTTGCAAACCTGCTGCTTCGATTTGCTTTGGAATCAAATGGCGCTCTGCAATATGCACTTTTTCATCTTCGGTATAGCCTGGAATACGAATAACTTCCATTCTATCGCGCAATGCAGGCGGAATATCTAATGAATTTGCAGTGGCTACAAACATAATATCTGATAATGAATAATCTACTTCGAGATAATGATCATTAAATGTATTATTTTGTTCAGGGTCCAATACTTCTAGTAGAGCAGAAGCGGGATCGCCACGAAAATCCATAGACATTTTGTCTATTTCATCTAGTAAGAAAAGCGGATTGTTTACACCTACTTTACTTAGCTTTTGAATAATTTTTCCTGGCATAGCACCAATATAAGTGCGTCTATGCCCTCTGATTTCTGCTTCATCTCTAACACCACCTAAAGACATACGCACGAATTTACGGCCTGTCGCATTAGCAATAGATTGGCCTAAGGAAGTTTTACCAACCCCTGGAGGACCCACTAAACATAAGATAGGACCTTTTAATTTTTTAACCCGCTTTTGCACAGCAAGATATTCTATAATGCGTTCTTTTACTTCTTTTAAGCCGTAGTGCTCAGTTTCAAGTACTTTTTCTGCAGCAGCTAAATCAACGCGTGCTGGACTGCGCTTTTTCCAAGGCAATGATACCATTACATCTAAATAATTGCGTGAAACAGTGGCTTCTGCAGATTGCATAGGCATACCTTTTAACTTATTTAACTCCGCTTCGCATTTTTCTTTTGCTTCGGGAGACATGCCAGCCTGTTCAATCTTCTTAGCAATAGCTTCGAACTCATTAGGAACATTTTCTATTTCATTTAATTCTTTTTGAATCGCTTTAATTTGTTCATTTAAATAGTATTCGCGCTGTGTTTTTTCCATTTGGCGTTTTACACGGCCACGAATTTTTTTCTCGACTTGTAGCAAATCAATTTCTGTTTCCAATTGCGCCATTAACTTTTCTAATCGTTTTGGCAGCTTAGGAATTTCTAATATTTTTTGTTTTTCTTCTAGCTTGATAGTTAAATGCGCCGCGATGGTATCACCTAACCGGCTGCCATCTTCTATAGCTAAAATAGAAGCCATGATTTCAGCAGGAATTTTGCGATTTAATTTAACGTATTGCTCAAATTGAGATTTTAAAGATCTAATAAAAATTTCTACTTCTTTATCATTAGAACTTTCATCTTCAATTAATTCTAAGTCTGCTAAAAAGTATTCTTGGTTTTCTATAAAGCGAACAATACGTGCTCGCTTAACGCCTTCAACCAATACTTTCACTGTCCCATCTGGCAGCTTAAGTAATTGCAATACAGTAGCTAGCGTGCCTACCTCGTGTATGCTTTTATCATTAGGTTGATCTTCAGTTGCATTCTTTTGTGTTGCTAGCAGAATTTGTTTATCTGCAGCCATAGCAACTTCAAGCGCTTTGATAGACCTTTCACGGCCTACAAAAAGGGGAACGACCATAAAAGGGTAAACAACTACATCCCTCAGTGGTAATACCGGTACGCTCAAATTGATTGTATCAGTTGGAATAGACGGCATAACGATAGCCCCCTTTAATTAGTTAGCTACAATTTAAGTATAGATCTTTCTGTCCTACTCAGCTGCTGACTGTTGCTGGGGTGGCTGCTCAACATTTTCATAGATGATGATAGGCTTAGTTTCCCCGTGTATAGCGGCCTCGTCAATAATGACCTTGGAGACGTGACTTAAAGAAGGTAACTCATACATGATGTCTAATAAGGCTTTTTCTAATATAGAACGCAAACCTCTTGCACCCGTTTTCTTTTCGACTGAACGTTCTGCAATAGTATGTAGGGCTGCATCTCTAAATTCTAATGCAACACCTTCCATTTCAAATAATTTTCTATATTGTTTTATCAATGCATTTTTAGGTTCGGTTAAGATGCTAACTAAAGCTTCTTTATCTAACTCTTCAAGTGTAGCAAGCACAGGTAAACGACCAATTAATTCGGGAATTAAACCAAACTTAATTAAATCACCAGGCTCAACTTCTTTTAATAAACTACCTACACTTTTTGCATCTTCTTTGCCATGAATCTCTGCAGAGAAACCAATACCTGATTTTTCTGATCTATCACGAATAATTTTTTCCAAACCAGCAAAAGCACCGCCGCAAATAAATAAGATGTTACGTGTATCAACTTGAATAAATTCTTGCTGTGGATGCTTTCTGCCGCCTTGGGGTGGAACAGAGGCAATCGTACCTTCAATTAGCTTAAGTAATGCCTGTTGCACACCTTCGCCTGACACATCGCGGGTAATAGACGGATTTTCAGATTTACGGGAAATTTTATCAATTTCATCGATATAAACAATACCCATTTGTGCTTTTGTCACATCGTATTCACAACGCTGTAATAGCTTCTGGATAATGCTTTCTACATCTTCACCCACATACCCTGCTTCAGTTAGTGTGGTTGCATCGGCAATCACAAAAGGAACATTTAGCAAACGTGCTAATGTTTCTGCTAATAATGTTTTACCGCTGCCAGTTGGGCCAATAAGCAAGATATTACTTTTACTTAATTCCACATCATCTTGGCGAGTATGGTTGCGGAGTCGTTTATAGTGATTATAGACAGCTACTGACAATACTTTTTTAGCTTGCGTCTGTCCTACTACATATTCATCTAAAGTTTTACGGATTTCAGTTGGCGCAGGGAGACGCGGCAGCGTATCAGATGGCGCTGCTGTTTTATCTTCCCGAGCTTCTTCGTTTATGATGTCATTACATAGCGCTACGCATTCATCACAAACGTAGACTGAAGGCCCCGCAATTAGTTTACGGACTTCGTGCTGGCTCTTACCACAAAATGAGCAGTGAAAAATTTTATCTCTGCCATTAGTGCCGCGCTGGTCATTACTCATAAGACAAAGCCTCTTCAGTTATATGCCTATACATAAGGACGATTTAAGCAAAATCAACCGATTGCCTATACTTATATTATTACTGTTTATCGGTACGGTAATCGAGAATTTTATCAACAATCCCGTAATCTCGGGCTCTCTCGGCACTCATAAAGTTGTCTCTATCAGTATCCTTTGCGATAATTTCTTCTGGCTGACCGGTATGTTTGGCTAAAATTTGATTCAAACGGGCTCTAATTTTCAATGTTTCTTCAGCATGGATAGCGATATCAGATGCCTGCCCCTGAACACCACCCAATGGTTGGTGGATCATGACACGTGCATTAGGTAGGCAATATCTTTTTCCTGCTTTACCGCCCGATAATAGTAATGCGCCCATACTAGCAGCCTGACCCATGCACATTGTGCTAACATCGGGCTTAATAAACTGCATTGTATCGTAAATAGCCAATCCAGCTGTCACTACACCACCAGGTGAATTAATATAAATAGAAATATCTTTATCAGGATTTTCTGATTCTAAAAAAAGCAATTGAGCAACAACTAAATTAGCAACATGATCGTCTATAGGACCACCTAGGAAAATAACCCTATCTTTAAGCAATCTAGAATAAATGTCATATGCCCGTTCGCCGCGCGCACTTTGCTCGACAACCATAGGTACTAAATTTGCAGTCAATATGTTAGACATGTGGTTTCCTTCCTTAAGTTATTGACGAACGCCTTTTAATTCAGCATAACTCATCACTTTTTCAGTGACAGGTATACCTTCCAATAATTTATCTAATACCTGTTCTTCTAACACTTGCGCTTCAACGCCATTTAAATGTTCAGGAGTTGAAAGATAGTCTATGACTTCTTGCGGATTTTCGTAAACAGATGCAATTTCTTGTATACGTTTTTTTACTTTGTCTTTATCGACTTGTAAATTAGCCTGTTTAGCATATTCCGCAATTAGAATACCCAAAGAAACGCGTTTTTTCGCAATGTCATTAAATGTTGCCATTTCTTCCGGTGAATGCGAATGATGATCATGATGCTGGTGCTGATATACTTCATCATGAATACTGGCTGCTTCTTTATCAATTAACGATTTTGGTATTTCAATTGGGTTTTGCTCTAGCAATTTACCAAACACTTGTTCTTTCAATTTCTCTTTAGTAAGCCTATCTCTTTCATGTTCTAGCGACTGCTTGATTTGAGTTTTTAAATCTTCTTGCTTACCTGTTTTAATACCTAATTGCTTAACGAAGTCTTCATCCATATTAGGTGCTTTTGCTTCGTAAACTTCTTTTACATTGACTACAAATTCAATTGGCTTACCTGCACGTTCCGCAATGTTAAAATCAGCAGGGAAAGTTAATGATAATCTCTTTTCATCACCCGCTTTTGCTCCAACTAAACCTTGTTCAAAACCAGGTAACATTACTTTGCTGCCTAATTCTAAAGGAAAACTTTGAATTTTATTTGCATCATCCGATTTACCTTCAAAAATAGCATAATAATCGATAACAACCCTATCTTTTTCTTGGGCTGGCCTATCAACCACATTCCACTTTGTATACTGCTTAATTAATTGGCTCATCACATGATCCATATCATTTTCAGCAACATCGACTTTTAACTTTTCTACATTGTCTAAAGCAAAGCCTATGTTTTCTATAGGCGGCAATGTGTCAAACGTAGCAGTAAATTCAAAAGGCTGATCAATGAGCATGCTTTTCGCTTCAATTCTTGGCATGCTGATGGGTCTTGATATTTGGTTTTTTACAGAATCTGAGTTTAAAGCTTCAAAATAAGAGTGCTGAATGACTTCATTAAGGGCTTTTTCACGTGCCTCTTGGCCGTATTGTTGTTCAATAACAGACTTAGGTGCTTTACCTTGTCTAAAGCCTTTAATATTGGCTTTTTGAGTAAACTGATTAATTTGTTTGGTGTACGCGTCTTGAACTTGATTCGCTGGTACAACAATAGTAAGACGACATTCTACATTACTAATTTTTTCAACAGTTACTTGCATAATAATAATCCCAACAAATCAAAAAATAATTGTCTTAATGTAAATAAGAAGTTGCTTTTTTAGCCAAGGATCTCTTTACTTTGTAGGCCGCATTATAGTGATAAATTTAATCTCAAACCAGAATTTTTCAAGGATTTAGAGACATGTTGCCTAATAAAATTTTGCGAAAGGAGAGACTCGAACTCTCACGGGTTGCCCCACTGGAACCTAAATCCAGCGCGTCTACCAATTCCGCCACATTCGCTTGCATCATGAGATGTGTCTTTTTACTTTAGATTTTTATTACAATCAAGCAGATTCTTGTCATTTTTATTGAATAAAAAAGCATTTGGCAACTATTTATACTAAAATGGAGATAGAGGAATAGAAAGGAATACTTATGACCTACCAAGACCATTTTCGCGGTTACCACGATATAGGCGGCATGTCTGAAGAAAAAGTCGATATTGCCGATAGGCCCATGGAATTATGGGAAAAACGCGTACACGCCATGGTGATGCTATTAACCGATAAAAAACGCCATATTTTGCGCATAGATGAATACCGTAGAGGTGTTGAAACGCTAGGTGCTGATGTTTATGAAAAAGAAAGCTATTACGCTAGATGGATGGGCTCTATCACCAACATCTTGTTGCAAAAAGGCGTTATCACTGCCGAAGAATTAGGCAAAAAAATTGCTGAGATTGAAAGCCGCTCCAAGGAGGAAAAATGAATGCCCGTTTTAAAAAGGGTGATAAGGTTAGAGTACAAGAACGCTACCCACTAGGACATATACGCACCCCATTTTATATACGCGGGAAAACGGGGTATATTGAACGTATAGCAGGTGAATTTCCTAACCCTGAGGAGTTAGCATTTGGCCGCGATGGATTGCCCAAACAGCCTCTATACCGCGTCAGATTCAATCAAAAAGAAGTGTGGCCTGATTATACAGGCTCTGCTGATGATACCGTTGACATTGAAATTTATCAGCACTGGTTAGATCCTGCTTAATTAAAAAGGAATCTGTATGAGTGATAATCATGATCATGACAAAACACCTCACCCTACTCTGCCTGATGCGGATAAAGAAGTAAGTCCCTATCAAAAATTAGAGGGTGCAATTAGGGAATTGCTGATTGAAAAAGGCATTTTTACTGCGGAAGAAATACGCCAAACCATCGATATTTTAGATTCACGTACGCCTGCAAAAGGCGCAAAAATGGTAGCACATGCGTGGCTTAATCCTGACTATAAAGCCCGCATGCTAAAAGATGGTGCAGCGGCTGCCGTTGAATTAGGCATCCCAATGGACGGCACACACATAGTCGTTGTTGAAAACACACCTGAAGTACACAACTTAATTGTATGTACCTTATGTTCCTGCTATCCCCGCCCTATCTTAGGTTTACCGCCTGAGTGGTATAAATATGAATGGTACAGAAAACGTGCTGTTAGAGAACCACGCGCTGTACTTAAAGAATTTGGTACGATTATTCCTGATAATGTGACTATTCGCGTTCATGATAGTACCGCTGATATGCGCTATTTAGTGTTACCTATGAGACCAAAAGGCACAGAAAATTATAGTGAAGAAGAATTAGCCGCATTAGTGACACGCGACTGCATGATAGGTGTTACTGAAGTCAAAGTAAAATGATAAGGAAAAGCCATGCAAATTAAAAACACAGAAATGCGTTATGGGTTAGTGACTATTTTTTTTCATTGGCTAATTGCCATTATTGTCATTGCGCAATTAACATTAGGCCTCTATATGACGGACCTGCCACGCGGGATATTAAAATTAAAACTCTATGGCTGGCATAAAGAAATTGGGGTAATTATTTTGGCATTAGCTATTTCCCGTTTATTATGGCGCTCAGTTAATATTAAACCTGAATTTTCTTTTAATATTCCTGCTTGGCAACGATTTGCTGCCAATTTTGTACATAGAGCGTTTTACTTTTTTTTGTTAGCGCTACCCTTAACTGGATGGTTAATAAGTAGTGCAGCAGGATTATCTATTTCTTTTTTTGGCTTATTTTTATTGCCTGATTTAATCGCACCGAATAAGGAATTACTTCCTATATTCGAGCAATTACATGAATGGTTAGCATGGGGCTTAATTATTTTTATTGTTCTACATGTGCTTGCTGTTATACAGCATTTAATTGTTTATAGAGAGAATATTCTACGAAGAATGTGGCCGTAAATATCGGGCTTATACGTCTCTGCCATACTTATCTATATCTGTTCTATATCTGTCATGCCAGCGTGCTTTTAGCTGGCATCAGCTTTACGAGCATGGATGCCAGCTAAAAGCACGCTGGCATGACAGACTTGAATAC
>BMAH01000149.1 GCA_014132615.1 Gammaproteobacteria bacterium | reverse complement strand
GTTCGTTCTTCTTGGGGTGTATACACAAAATAAGTTTTATTAGCTTTAGCAAAAACGAATTACTCCGGCCAAACCCCGTAAAAACCAAACTAGCAGAGCCTGTATTCAGTACCCTACAATACACTTATGCCGCACAGGAAATTTATTCGGGAACAACGCTTTTAATGGCCACAGATCATAGATGATTAAACTCAAGATTAATTAAATCATCAACGTTGACAGTGCAAACAGCACCAGTCTGGACTGCTAAATTGTAGGTTCCTTGGGATTGGAATAAAACCGTTCATCAAAGATATGATGAAGTAAGATATTTGATCTGAAATAAATTAATTGAGAGTAGTTTTATATCTAGAAAGGAAAGAAATGATATTAAATTTTAGATTAAGGTACTACCAAGAATTGACCATAAATAATAGTATGACCCTGCTTTTGGATATGTCAGTTTGACATGTAGAAAATGGTGACTGAAATTGGGTCTACTTCCTCAACTTCAATAGAATGTGAGAAATGAGATGAAAAAATATGTAAAATTAATGGCTATTTTAGTTGCTAATGTGATTTTGAGTAATTGCTTTGCTTTTTCAACTTCTAAACCCTTATTATTAACTGGTTATTATATACCTAATGAAAATAATCTAGAATTCTATGGTTTTTTGAGTAAAAGTTTAGATCAAGGTGAAACTTGGGATGCTTCCTCGCCAAATGTAAATTTGCCGCCAAAAAATATTTTTTCAGGATTTTCCCGCATACATTGCTATGCTACCTATTGCTTAGGTGTAGGATCTTATAGAAGTGAAAATGTTTCCTCGCGCTCGGGTCAAAGTCAACCTTTACTTGCTAAATCTGATGAGTCATTAACAAATTGGACGCGAATAGAGCAAATTGAGAATCTGCCGAATTCATTAGCTTTTGGTGGTTTGTCCTATTTGTCCTGTAAAAAGGATAATTGCGTTGCAGTAGGAGATTACACTTTAGAATCAAACCTTATTGTAAATAAGTTGCTAATACTAACAAGTAAAGATGCAGGCAAACATTGGAAATTTGAACCCGTTGAGTCGGATCTAGAAATAATTTCTTTACGTAATTTTAGCTGTGGCAATGACTTTTGTGTAATAGCAGCAGATGTACGCAAGTCATTTTATCAAGTCCCAGTTTTTTTTATCCGTACAATTAATAATAGCTGGATTCCTGTGAGAGAAATCAAAGACTCACCGTTACCTCTTGATTCTGTTAGTCTTGGAGGAATGAGTTGCTCAGCTAATTATTGTGTTGTAATAGGAACATTTTTGTCTTTAGAAGAAAGGACTAGAATTGCCTTACTGGTAAGTGATGATAAAGGTGTAACTTGGCGCAGTATTCAAAAAATAAAAAATTTAGACGATTTAATGGGAAAGGAGAGTTATTTGCAACAAATTTCTTGTCATGATGATACTTGTTTAGTTGCAGGAGGTGCAAATCATAAACCTATGTTAATAGAAAGCCATGATGCGGGCAAAACCTGGATGAAAGTAGATCTCCCCGCTAATCATCTCAATTTATCTCGTCTTAAGTGCACTCAATCCGCTTGTATAATTGCTGGAGTAGATACCTTACAAAAAGCTTTTGTACTTTTCAGTAAAGATGATGGTTATACTTGGACATTAAATCAATCAATTCCCGTGCTTTCATCCAGTAGTTATATCAATAGCATATATTGTAATGGCAGCCATTGCCTATTAGTGGGTAAAACTAAAAAGAATTTTGTTACCGAAATGGTAATACTTTCTAGTGATGATAGTGGGGTAACTTGGAAGTCAGTAGACAAAATAACGAACTTGCCACACAGAATCGATGATTTTTACTTATCATTTAGCGATTAATGAAATTATGAATTTTATAAATTCATATTAATATGCCGGATCAAGTAAGCTATCGGTGAGTCGGCCCGCGGAACTTCCCCACGAGCCTCTCTTAAAACGGTGCGGGAACCTCTCGATTCACACCGCTTCTATTCGTCTAGAAAATGGTAGCAAGATCACCAACTAAATACCAGGCCAAGAAAAAGTTTGGATTATGCAACGCCAAACGAGGTTTTTGATAAACATTTTGATTTGATCAAGGAAATAAGTGTATGATTAACAGCTCATTTCGAACAACATCTTGTATGCATTTATTAATGGGATCCACCATATCTGATTGTTATATTGTTCCAGTAAGAAATTCTACTGGAAGTTATTTAGCACAACGTTTAATAATTGGTGAAATTAGTGCGGCTCGAAAATGCGAAATCTGGTAGGAGAAGGCTCATAAAATTGCTGTTTAAATTAGTCGCACTTGGCGGCTCATCGCACGTATCTTCACAAGGGCCAAAATAGAAGGATCAAAAAAGCAAACGCGCAATGTTCATTTTATTAACTCATGTGGTATTAATTATATTATAAACCTTTATATATATATTATAACTTACTGATTTTTATATGTTATTAGTAAGGCAGTAACGATTATTACTGCATCTTAATGCTATTGTAGTAGATGTGTATAGTGTGTATACTTGCTGAAATTAATGTGTATGGTGTGTATAATAAAATGAACAGCAGGGAAATAATAAAGATTCTCGAAAAAGATGGCTGGATTAAACATAACCAAAAAGGTAGCCATTGTCAGTATAAACACCCAACAAAAAAAGGCAAAGTTACAGTGCCTCACCCGAAAAGGGATTTACCTAAAAAAACTGTAGCAAGCATTTTTAAGCAAGCCGGCTTAAACCCGGGAAAGGAGTAAACATATGCAATATCCAATTTTTATTCATAAAGATGAGAATAGCGCTTATGGAGTTATTGTCCCTGATCTACCAGGCTGTTTTTCTGCTGGTGATACCATAGAAGAAGCCGTTCAGAATGCGCATGAAGCAATTGAATGTCATATCGAGGGATTATTACTTGATAATGAATCTATTCCTCTAAAAAAACCTATCGAGGAACATCTTGAAGACCCAGATTTTAAAGATGGTGTATTAGCTGTGGTTGAAATTGATATTTCCAAAATATCGGGCAAGACTACAAGAATTAATGTAAGTTTGCCTGAAAGATTTTTAAAACAAATTGATGACTATACACAACATCACGGCGGTAATAGATCTGGATTTTTAGTTGATGCAGCTTTAAGTTATATGTCAGAGCATAAAGAGAAAGCATTATAAATTTAATTTTTATCCATAGAAATACTTCGCGGACTTTAAACAAGGCCGGTAGTAAAAATTACCGGCCTATTTGAATTATTAATGAGTTTGTTTCCCAACCTCATATTTTCCACCTATTGATCTAGCCCCGATTTTGTAGACACACTTATGCGACTTTCTTGCATTGATCCTCAAACACTGCTGGTGCTATTGAACCAATAGATGAATGCCGGCGAATGCGATTGTAATACACTTCGATATAATGAAAAATACTTTGTTTGGCTATTTCCCTTGTCGCATACCGTTCAGTATAAACCAATTCTGTTTTTAAACTATGGAAAAAACTTTCTGCTATAGCATTATCCCAACAATTACCTTTACGGCTCATACTGCAAATAAAGTCAAAAGATTTAAGTAATTTTTGATAATCATTAGAACAATACTGAGAACCCTTGTCAGAATGAAATAGCACGCCACGTGGAAATCCTCGGCGCCATAATGCCATCATGAGCGCATCGCACACAAGCTGACGCGACATGGTTGGCTGAATTGACCAGCCAATTACTGCACGAGAATAAATATCAATAACAACCGCTAAATACATCCATCCTTCATCTGTCCAGACATAGCTAATATCGCCAACCCATTTTTGATTGGGCGCTGTTGCACTAAAATCACGATTCAATAAATTAGCTGCAACAGGCAAGTTATGTTTTGAATCGGTTGTTGCCTTAAACTTTTTCCTTGCTTTAGCGCGCAGCTTAAGATGTTTCATCCTGTTTGCTACACGTTTTTTACTGCATCTTTCACCGGCTTCTCTAAGCTCATCAGTAATGCGTTTTGCACCATATCGGCTTTTATGTTTTTTAAAAATAGTTATTATTTCTTGATCTAAAAATTGATTGGATATTGCATGCTTCCCTGGCTTACGCTTAAGCCAAGAATAATAGCCGCTACGCTCTATGGATAACATCTCGCACATCCTCTTAATACTAAAATTTTGCATATTATTTTTGATAAACGCATACTTCACTTCTGGTGCTGAGCAAAGTATGCTGCCGCTTTTTTTAGTATCTCTTCCTTTTCTTTAGCAATCGCTAGTTCTTTGTGTAAACGACGATTTTCTTCGATTAATGCCTTTACATCTGGCATCTGATTTTTATTATCTTTCTCGGTTTCTGACTTTGCTTTTAATTGATTGATCCAAGTATGAAGGGTGGCAAGAGGAATACCTAATTCTTCGGCTGCTTTACTTATGGAGGGCAATTTTAATGCTAAATTAATCGCTTCTTGTTTAAATTCTTCTGTATATCTTCTTATTGATCTTGTCATTTTTAACACC
>BMAH01000148.1 GCA_014132615.1 Gammaproteobacteria bacterium | reverse complement strand
GCTTAATAAAGTAGATAAAAATGAAATTGCAAAAATGTGGGAATTGGTGTGTTTAAGCGGAAATATTTACGCTATTCAGTATGCTTTTATACATAAAAATGTAACTAGCGAATCCTATTCGCAGCTGGGGTTAACTGCTTTGCATTACGCAGTGGCTAGCGGAAACTTGCAAGCGGTAAAATATGTAGAAGAGATATTCACTGAATTATCGCACGCAGATATCACCCTGTTAGGGAATCACACCCTTATTTATGCAGCAGGAAGTGGTAGTATTGAGATGATAAATTATTGCGCTGCTAAGATTGCATATGAGCATGCACAAGGTCATTTTGAATTAGATAATCAATACTACGGTAATAAAATCTCTTTTAATCCTATGCATGCTGCCGCTTATGCTGGTCATATTAATGCACTCGATTATCTTCATACTAAATTTGCTATTCCCTATAAAACGATTGATATAGAAGGAACGACACTTCTCCACTATGCAGCAAGCGGCGGTCATGTAAACATGATGCAGCATATTAGTAAAATGCCTGGGGTTAATACGAATGCAGAAAATAGCTCACATAGTCTACCTATTCATTTAGCTGCAGAGGGTGGTCATTTGGGTGCTTGTTTAATGGCATTAAATGTATTGAACAATAATCCTAATCAAGTGGTATATTTTCCGACAGAACATCTAAGAAGAAATTTCAACCAATACAATGCTTTTTTATTTGCTGTACATAGCGGCAATCTTAGCCTTATAGAAATCTTTTTTAAAAAACTTAGTCGTCCAATAGATGAAGTAGTACGTAAAAGTTTTTATATTGCTGCTGTAATGGGGAATTGTAATGTTTTAAGTAAATTAAAGGATTTATCCTCCAATGAAGCAATTAGGTTGCCATCAGATTTGTTGCATTATGCAGCCTATGCAGGAAATGAGTTAATGATGAAATTTTTAGTAGAGATTGGGTTAAATCCATTAGAAACGAATGAAGGGGAAGATACAATTTTACATTTTGCAGTAAGAAGTAATAATGTTGCTGTCATTCGGTATGCCCATGAATTCGTTAATCCTAAATTACGAAATGCACAAGGCAATGATATGTTATTGCTCGCAATTAAGCGTGAAAATCTAAAGGCTGCAAAATTAGCAATAAAATGGGGCTGTGATGTAAATCAATTATTGCAAGTAAAATCCACGCTTATTCATGCGGCGGCCTCTTGTAAAAACATAGAGATAATGAATTTGCTAATAGGTGCGGGTTTAAATATCTATGCAGTAAATGCAAAAGGTGAGAATGCATTACAAGTCGCACTTCACCATAATTCTTATGATATGGCTTTGTATTTGCGTTCCTTAGGGGTCAGTCCACTGCATGTTAATTATGAAGGAATCAATGCGCTTCAATTAGCAGCTAGATCAGACAAGTCAGACGCATTACTGTCGCAGCTTAAAACTTCCGACCTTTCTGCCTTATCACATGTCATTAAATATGGAACCCTGGAAGTATTGAAAGAAGCATATGAAATATCGGATTTAATACAGGAAAGTGAAAGGCAGGCAAATGTTAATTATGCTTTATGTACAGCAGCGTATTATGGGAAGAGTGATGCAATTGATTTTTTGATTAAAGCAGGCGCTAATGTTGGTGCTACATTAGAGGGTCTTAATGCACTCCATTATGCGGCAATCGCTGGCAATGTTGAGGTAATGGAGCAGTTGATTGGCTACCGCGTGGATATACAGGCTAAAGTGCAGTCAAGCTCGTTTCATCCTTTGGGGGAAAAATTGGTCGTAGGTGATAACATATTGCACTCTGCAGTTAGGGCGCAAAATATAGCAGCTATAAAATATATTTTAAAACTCAATGTCGATTTAACAGAGCCCAATAGCGAAGGTGAAACACCTTTAGATACCGCCAAATCCCTTGGCATAAAGGGGCAAGGAATCGTCATTATGATAGAATCCTTATTGGCTTACAGTAGGCAAAATAGATCCTTATTATTCATACGATCAGCGTTAGGTGAAGATAATGCAGTTGAAATTAAGCCTAACAATTGTTTATCAAACCCCCAGTAAAGGTCGTTTGCGAGTCATAGCTTTCTTCTATAAAATACAAGCCATTCTTCGCAAATTTAGGACACTATCAAACTCATGCTACCTAAGGGTTTATTAAAAGAATATTCCCGCGCTATTTCTATGATGACGCGGTTAATGGACATGACCACGCTAATAATTGCAGCCTGGCTTGCTTATGTAGTTAGATTTGATGAATTTATTTTTACGCCTTCTTACGTCGCCGCAATTTTAATTGCAGTATTACTCACACCCATTATCTTTTCCTTTTTTAATATTTACACTTCTGTGCGCGGTGAAGGTGTTATAAAGCACATGATTAATTTGCTGCAGGCTGTTTGTCTTTTAGGCTTGATTTTAGCAGGGCTTTCTTTCTTTACTAAATCTGGCGATACCTTTTCGCGGACGTGGTTTATTATTTGGATGGGTCTTTCTTTTTTATTGCTCATCCTTTTTCGCTGTAGTCTACTGCTGTTTTTGCGCTTTATGCGTTCCCAAGGTTTAAATGAAAGGCGTGTCATGATTATGGGAGCGGGCGTATTAGGTTCTAAGTTAGCAGAAACAGTCCAAGAGGCACTGTGGACTGGTTTTCGTATCGTTACCTTTATCGATGATCAAGCGGATAATAAACCTGCTACGATTCACGGTATTCCCGTACGCCAAACCCCAGAAGAATTAAGCCAATATTTAACACAAGAAGGCATAGATGAAATTTGGTTAGCGTTACCTTTACGTGCTGAAGCGCGAGTAAAAAGTATTTTGCATATGCTAAGACACCATACTATCACTACACGTTTCGTATTAGATATTTTTTGCCTAGATTTGTTGAATCATTCAATTACGGATGTTGCCGGTTTCCCTGTTTTAAATATACGCTCAACACCGATGACAGGGATTAATCGATTAGTAAAAGCATTAGAAGATAGGCTTATTGCTGCTTTAATTATAGTACTCATTAGTCCTGTGCTGGTTTTTTTAGCTATCTGCGTAAAAATAACTTCCAGGGGGCCGGTTTTCTTTAAACAGCAACGCTTGGGTTGGGATGGGCGTATTATAAAAATTTATAAGTTTCGCACCATGTTTTTGCATAAAGAAAAAGATGGACAGGTAACACAAGCAACCCTGGGAGATGCGCGTATCACACCTTTTGGCCGATTCTTGCGTCGTACTAGCTTAGATGAATTACCGCAATTCATTAATGTCTTGCAAGGACGTATGTCTATTGTAGGACCAAGACCTCATGCGCTTGCGCATAATGAACTCTATAAAGACTCCATACATACTTACATGCAAAGACACAGAGTAAAACCTGGTATTACAGGTTGGGCGCAAATAAATGGCTGGCGCGGTGAAACAGATACCTTAGATAAAATGCAAAAACGCGTCGAATATGATTTGTATTATATTAATAATTGGTCTTTAAGCTTCGATTTAAAAATCATTTTTCTTACCCTTTTTAGAGGATTTACCAATCGCAATGCCTATTAAACCTTATGTACTCGTAGTAGGCGGTGCGGGCTATATAGGTTCGCACATGGTGCTTGCTTTAAAAGAAGCAGGGTATCAACCGTTGGTGTTAGATAATTTAAGTAAAGGCCATAAAGACGCAGTCATTGATGCTGAATTTATTTTGGGTGATATCGCAGATAGAGAAATATTATCTACTATTTTTACGACTTACCCCATTATTGCAGTCATGCATTTTGCTTCTCTTATTGAAGTCGGTGAATCAGTACAATTCCCAGCTAAATACTATCAAAATAATGTAGCAGGTACGTTGACTCTCTTGGATGTTATGCTTGAGCATAAAATAAATACCTTTATTTTTTCTTCAAGCGCGGCTGTCTACGGCGAACCTTTATGCGAATCTATTAGTGAAAATCATCGTTTAGCACCTATTAACCCCTACGGTAAAACGAAATGGATGATAGAAGAAGTGGTACAAGATTATGCAAAAAGTACGGATTTAAATTACGCTATTTTGCGTTATTTCAATGCGGCAGGTGCAGATCCTAAGCAGCGTTTACGTGAACGTCATTCACCTGAGTCTCATCTTATCCCTATTTTGCTTGAGGTTGCGGCGGGTAAGCGAAATGCACTGACTGTAAATGGTAATGATTATCAAACTAAAGATGGTACGTGTGTGCGTGATTTTATTCATGTCACTGATCTTTGCGATGCACATTTACTTGCTCTGAAGATATTATTGGATAATAAGAAAAATTTAATTTGTAATTTAGGTACAGGCCAAGGTTATTCAGTCCAAGAAGTAATTGATGCAGCAAAAAAAGTTACACAAAAGCCGATTGCAATTTCCTACGGAGCGCGCAGAGCTGGCGATCCTGCTGTTTTGGTAGCAAATGCTCAACTTGCTAAGACGACATTAAATTGGCAGCCTAAATACAGTGATTTGCATACAATTATTCAGCATGCCTGGCAAGTTTTTGAATAATTGGATTAATATTTTACTGGTTGGGTTTCTTTTTGCCTATCTTCATCAATTTTTGCTACTAAGTTG
>BMAH01000147.1 GCA_014132615.1 Gammaproteobacteria bacterium | reverse complement strand
CTAGCGGACTTTCAAAGTTACCGAATAATCTTGCATCAAAACAAATTGATTTACTTCCCGTTCAATTAACTTTTCTTTTTGTTTTAATTGAAGCTCACTTCTCCTGAAGAAAATTTAGGAGAGCTTAAGATTCTTGATAAAGTAGCTGCTGGTATTTCAGCTTCTCCTGAATTAATGAATATTTTAAACCCGCGAACTTACCTTGATTTATTAGCCCATACTAAGAAAGCTGTAGAAATTGAAGAAAAGCATCTTTCACTAATTGAAAAAAATGAGATATCTCGTATTTATGCTTTTAAATTGGCAATTTTATTCCAATCTGCTGACCAAGCAATTCAGTATTTAGAAAGATATATTAAACGTTATCCTAATAGCCACCAACCTCTCCATGATGCCTGTTTATTCACTTTACCTAGTAGCCGTTGGAATAAGGAGTTATGGAAAGGCTTAATGATTCATAATAATGTACAGAGCCCTGAAGATCTTATCCTACGCTTATTCGCTTTTGCAGATAAAATTGAACAATATGTAGAGCAAAATAAGGAAAGATTAGCACACAGCATCGAATTGAAAGTAAGAAGCAAAAAGCGAATAGAATTCGCGAGCGAATTTAGAAGCCTCAAAGAATCTCCTCTTTCTCAGCCAGAAATTGAGCTTCAATTAAAACAAAAAGAAAAGTTAATTGAACGGGAAGTAAATAAATTATTTGATGAATATTTAAAAAAAGAATTAAATCTGCCAGTAGGTAAGCTACTAGATAAACAGCAAGCTCAACTGTTTAAAAATAGAAAAGAGAACTTAGAAAAAGCAGATAAATTCACGAAAAAAGAAATTGAACATAAAATTAAAGAAGGTTTTAAAGAAAAAATAAGTCATGCTCATACAAAGCAATTGTCAAACACAATTAACATGAATGAACAATCTTATATTGAGGCTAGATTTAAGGCCTGTAAAAAAGAAATCCTCGCTATTATAAGATCAAAAATAAAAAATATATTATCTCCTCATACTCCTATCGGTATATTGCTTGAATATGCAAGCTATGGCTCGTATGCACGAGCCTCAGAAAATCCATTAGCTGCTAAATTATTTTTTGAATATCAAATACCAGAAGAAACATTTAATAAATATTTAGCCTTAATACCTGTGGATGATAAAGAACATATACCTGATATTATCATTCACGGTGCCAATATTAGTGTTGAATATGCAGAATTTTATTTAGCTAAACTTAATCCTGCTGATCCACGTGCGGCAATTTTAGGTAAATTAACTAGCTGCTGCCAATCTCTGAATAATGTTGGGGCAAATGCCGCTCTTTATGGTATTACCAGTGCTTATGCTGGGTTTTATGTATTATGTAAAAAAAACACGCAAAAAAATGATATGCCAGATATTATTGTAGCTCAATGCTTAGCTTGGCGAGCTAGTGATAAGCGTATCGTAATAGATTCTATTGAGAGCCAAATTGATTTTCAAAAAAATCATCAATTGATGATTTGTGATTTTTTTATGATGCTGTGTCATCAGCTAATAGACTCAAATAATGTCCCAGGCGTTTTAGTTGGTAAAGGAGGTCAGACTCCTAAATTGCTGCATCTTGTAGATCCCATATCACCTTCTTTTCCTATTTCAAAATATCGATGTAAAGACGCTACTAGGCAAAGTCTTATTGCTGACAAAGAACTACAGCCATTTTTATTACAGATATATTTTAATAATACTAGCGGACTTTCAAAGTTACCGAATAATCTTGCATCAAAACAAATTGATTTACT
>BMAH01000146.1 GCA_014132615.1 Gammaproteobacteria bacterium | reverse complement strand
CAATAGTTTAATTCGATTTTTTTTCGCAGCTTTAGTTAAAGTGTCTTCTGCAACAGAGAAGACTACCTCTAGATTTTGCTGAGCGCGAAACTGATTTATGGCTTCCTGAAAAGCGAGTTGAGCTTTACGTTTAAGGCGAGAAATATCGCTAAAATCCGAAACTATGAATTCAAGAGAATTGATATCTTGAAGCCGAATGATTGCAATAAATTCCTGGTCTATATCTATTTGAGAGTTTGGTAATTCTTCACGAAAAAATTTACTGGTTAGCATCTTTCGACAATCAACTTGAGATTTAGGTTCAAGATGAGAGATTTTACCTAAATCAAAGATGATAATTTGAATAGGATCAAATAGAAAACGTATAGTTAAGCCAAATTGTGAGTTAGCTGTGATGTTTTCTAGTTCTTCTTTAAAATATTTCATTGCGTAAGAATGAGGGCGGAGGTCATCAATAATTTGCCTTAGGATGACCATTATCTCTTTGGAGCTTTCTGCTTTTTCAAAAGTGTCTTCAAGTTCCCATTTGAGTGTGAATGACACAGTGTCTTTATCAAAGTAAGCAACGGATGAAAAATTAGTATTATAAGTAGAAAGGTCTCTTTCTATGCTTTCTTTATTTTTAGCTGCAACAATATCTTGAAATCGTTTAACGGCAGCAGATTGCGCGGCAAATAAGATTAAATTTTTAATATAAGCAAACTGATTGGCTAGTTGTTTATATTGAATATAGTCAGCAAAAAAATTTGAAGTAGTTTTTGCTTCCTGCCCCTTCTCAATAATCTCAAATCTGTCTTGCCCGTCCAATGAGAAATCCTCTATGGATCTAATGACTTGAGCCAAGGTTTCTTTTACGCCGTCTGTTTTTTCGGGTTCTAAAACATCGGATGAAATCTTTTCTATTTCTGCATAATAATTTTTTAATTTTTTCCGCGCATCAAATAAAGCAGCATTGCTTGATGAAAAATCAAATTCATTACTTTGCAGCTTAGATAAAATTTCACCAAAACTACATTTATCATAGGATGCTAAATCGAGAGTGGGATAGGGAAGTGAGGGTAATTCTATTGCCTTATTTCCAGCATAAAAATCTTGTAATTCTTTTTGTTTTTGTTCACACAATTTTTGTTCAAGTAGTCTATTTGCTGATTTTATGTAGTCTTCTAATAGGACGAGAAGCTTGGGGGCAGTATATTCACTCACACTGCTTGGGGGTAATACGCCGCTATGCGCAAATCGACTTCCGTCAAAAGGTTCAGTTTTTGCAATGATTTCATCTAAGCTTATGGATAAAAGATTGACGAAATCGGGGTGAATAATACCTAAGCGAGATTTTTCAGAATCACAATGGGCAACGTAATAATTGTTGTGATTAGAGGATAGAAAATCAGCAATGCGTGAAAACATTTCATGTTTATCTATCGTTTTAAGAGGATTAGGAATAGACATGTCAAAATAAAAGGTATAAAACTCGTTTCGCTTAGTAAAAGTAATGCGGGTTACTTTTGGGGTTCTGTTTAGTTTGAATTCTGAAGTTTCATCCAATGTTGGTTTTGGAGTTCTTTCCATCATTATAATGATGCCCCTTTTTTGTACTTTTAAAGTATCTAAACAATAAAATG
>BMAH01000145.1 GCA_014132615.1 Gammaproteobacteria bacterium | reverse complement strand
ATCAACAACTATCAACAATTTATTGACGTTAACTTGGTAAGTAATCCACTGAGTTTTAAACGATGGTGGAGAGCCAATCGAGGTTTTGCGATTGCCAAGACCATTACTGAAAAAAATGATCCTTCGCCAGATTGAAACTACTCACTTTAGCTAATTTTTTTATAGTTGCTGCTAGTTTTGCAGGTGCAGCAACCGCTATTGGGTTTTTGTCCGGACCTTACGGTATTCCAATTATAGTAGGTGTGGCTACAATAAGCTTAATAGTTGTAGGTGGAATTGCTATTTATAAGCTATATAGGCATGCAAAACGCCAACATGAATTTGAATTAACGAAAGAAATTTTGGACCAACAAGAAGAGGCGCATCAAGAATTAATAGGCATGAAGAAGACTTTTAAAGAAAAAATAAAAAAAGATCTAAATAAATCAATTGATACACCTCAAGTGGATATTGATAAATCAAACACTCATCATTCTAAATTTTCTGCCCTTTCAATAAAGAGAAGCGCAAGTCAGCCCCAAATTTATAACAAGAAGTACACACTCTTTAATAAAAATCAGGATAAAAGATTATTGAATTTTCTTAATGATCGCAAAGGTAAATGTATTGATGATGAAGAGCGTATTTTAAATTTGAACGCTAGGCAGCAAATGGTTTGATCAAAAAAAATAATTGATCATAGTTATCATCAAAATATTTGGATTTTTGTTGACTGTTTGCGTTAAATTATCTCCTACTAAAATAATCCAAGGGAAAGAAAATGAATTTATCTTTTATTAAGCTGACATTAACTTCGCTGGTTGCTGCATTATGTCTTTCAGCCTGTAGTACAGTTGACCCTTACACAGGTGAAAGACGAGTCAATGATGCCTCCGTTGGTGCTGGAATGGGAGCGGTGGGCGGTGCTTTAGCGGGTGCATTAATAGGCGGTGAAAGAGGTGCATTAATTGGGGGAGCGTTAGGCGCAACCACTGGTGGAGTAATTGGTCATAGTTTTGATAGGCAAAATGAAGAATTACGTAAAACTTTAATGGGAACCGGGGTTCAAGTAAAGCGTGTAGGTAATTCCATACAGCTTATTATGGCATCTGATGTCACATTTGCTACAGATCAGTCAGCTATTCAATCTAATTTTTATCCTACCCTTAATTCGGTGGCTATGATCTTAAGAAAATACCCAAAAACCAGTATCACAATTACCGGATATACAGATAACACAGGTGGTGATGCACACAATCAGCAATTATCAGAAAATAGAGCAAGAAGTGTGGGTGATTATTTAGTCAGCCAGGGTGTTTCTCCCAATCGAATTTTTACTCAAGGTATGGGTAAGCGTAATCCTATTGCTTCTAATGCAACGGTGCAAGGTCGTGCATTAAATCGTCGTGTAGTGATCACATTGCGTCCACAAGCTTAAGATAAATAGACGGCATTGTGTTAACTAAGATGCCGTCTATTTTTATGGCAGTATTGTGACTATCTGATTTTTTTAAAACTCTGCTGTTATTAAAGTAAATAAAAAATTTCTAAAATTTTATAATGTCTTATTTCCCTTCTTATTAATCGCTTAATAATTTCTTAATCTTCACTCAATTACACTTTTTAAATAAAGGATATTACTGTCAAGGAGATCCATTATGCAAAACAGACCTACCATTTCTTATATCATCATGTTGGGCGATAGTCTTTCAGATAGAGGTGCAATGGCTCATCGCTATTTATTAGGATTCATTCCTATGCGCTGGGTAAGTGGTTTAGCAGGTGTATCGCCTGAGGGACGTTTTACAAATGGTTTAGCTTGGAGTGATCATATTGCAGCAGCGCTTGCCAACATATTCACTATTAAACGTTTAACAGCAAATAATCGCTTAGATTTTACCGATATTTCTGATGCCATTCTTGCTAAAGATAAACGTATGGCTATGCTTAAAGATGCTTATGATTTAGATCATGATCTTAGTGTGGAATATAAAGGAAAGGAATTTATTCGCAGCTATAACGAAGGTGGGTTAACTGCCTATAATTACAAGTGGCATCCCACTAAGAGCTTTAAACGATTTTTTAGCCGATTAATATTGCCAACGTTACAATCTAAGCGTGAAGAATTAGCTGATTATGATATTCAGCACAAAATTACGATTGAGAGAAAATTAAAAACATTAATTATTGAATGGTCAGGTGCAAATGATTTAATTACGGTCAATGAAAAACCGACTAAGGCAGAGGTTGATAAAGCTATTAGAGAGCGTATGAATAATGCCAAAAAATTAATAGAGTTAGGGTATACCAATTTCATTCTAATTAACTTACCTGATCTTTCTTTAACGCCGCGATATCAATTACGTTCAGAAAAAGAAAGACTGGATGCGCATAAATGGTCTATGTATTTTAATGAACAATTTGCATTGGCTTGTGAAAAACTGTCTGCAGAAAATCCCCATTGTTTTATAGAATTGTTTGATATAAATAAAGAATTTAGTTACATGCATGAGCATCCCGAAAAATATGATTTAGATAAAGATAAATTAATCAAGCCTTTTATAGATTCACCCGATTTTAAATTGCTACCTAATAATACATCGCCTTCTGACGGCTATATGTTTTGGGATGGTGTACATCCCACAGCGGATGTGCATGCTATTTTTGCAGCAAAATGTTGTGCAAATTACCGAATTAAATTTTATTTTGAAGAGCCTCAGGAAGTTAAAACTAATAGAGATGAAAGTAGAGTGAAGAGAGGGGTTGGAGAGTTATTTGTAAATGATGCATTAATAAAATATAAAAATGATAGGTTTTTTAAAGGCAAAGAAGTTGTAGATGAAGAATGGGAATCAGAGGAAGAAACTTATAGCATAAAAAATGCTTAGTTATTCTTATAGCGAGCGAAGCAATGTGATATGGATTGCCTTGCTCGCAATTTATGAGGTTAAGTGAAATCAATTCGCCATGCCAGACTTTGCAAGTGTGTGGATTAAGAAATAAGTTTCTGTCATGCCAGCGTGCTTTTAGCTGGCATGACAGAATAATGTTAGCACTATAACCACCACTGAATTATTGACAGAATAATGGTAGAGCTCCATAACCATTAACTAATATATAGTTATTATTTAAGTGCCCTCTTTTTTTTATGACGAGTTTTTCTTAATGTTTCAGCTAATACTGCTTCTTTACGTAGAGTAGAGTTTTTAGATTTTTCAGCTTTTTTAAGCTTGCTCAAAGGAATATCTTCACCTGATTTAACATGCAATTTAGCGCGTAAGGCGCCTTTGTGTTTAGGATTTATTGCTTGTTTAATCCACTTGTTAACCATAATACCCTCCTGCATTTTTGTATCTTTATTATTATTGTAGCATTTTTTAACTATGCAGGTTTTTATACTAATAAATTGATTTTTTTAATAAGTTTTTGGATAAGCGTAATATCCTTCTAATGCACATGGAGCCCGAGAATAGTTTGGTTGCGGTGCAGGTTCTTCACTTTCACAAGCCCAAGCACAATAATCACAATCATGTTTTGTGCTAAAACAATTGTCTAAGCATTGTTTGCGCCAAGCGGCGTAAGTAGGAGAGCATAGAAAAGAAATTAGTATGAGCGCAGATAAATATTTATAAGTTAATGACATAAGTTATCCTAATATTCATTTTTTACTTTTATGTATATTATACAATGAATTGCTAGGATAATTAAAAGAGTTATTAATTAATTTAATGTAAAATCAATAACATATAATCTAATTTTGTTTGGTTACTGTTTATTAATAGCAGCAAAATAAAATCGCATACACTAAATTACGCAAGGGTAGCAGTATAAAGACATAAAAAAAACCGCTAAACAAATTTAGCGGTTTTTTTATTTTTTCTTACTGAGCTGGAGCTGGTTCTGTGGTAGAACTGCCTGCATTCATCTCAGATTCGCTAGCAGGTGGGGTAACAACAGTAGTTGAATTAACTTCAGTTGGTTTGCTACCAGTAAAGTCACCACCTGTGAAGAAGTAAAATACGACGCCAATTAAAATTAGAATAGCAATGATTGCAACAATTGCGACAGGACCAGAATTACGTTCAGCCATATAAAATCCCTTTTATAAATGATCCTCTATTTTATATCACAAAAATTTATAGCTTCCATTAGCATTTCATTAACT
>BMAH01000144.1 GCA_014132615.1 Gammaproteobacteria bacterium | reverse complement strand
AGGTGGCCGTACGGTCGGTGCTGGTGTCGTTGCTAAAGTAATTGAGTAAATAAATTAGGCCAATAGCTCAATTGGCAGAGCGGCGGTCTCCAAAACCGCAGGTTGGGGGTTCGATTCCCTCTTGGCCTGATTATAAAACGATGAATATTTTGGGAATAGTGGCGTGAAATCAAAGGCAAATGTAATGATTTTAAACGCGGAAAACCACAGTGATACGCGCTTTGATTGGTTAAAATGGACTTTAGCGATAGCGTTACTGCTTGCTGGATTGATTGGAAATCAGTACTATAGCGAAATTTCTATGCCATTACGCACCTTAGGGTGGTTAGTGGTGTTGGCTATTTCCGGTTTTATTGCATCCAGAACCCAGAAAGGGCGTTGGGTGCTGCAATTTTTTCGTGATTCACGTGTGGAATTGCGCAAAGTAGTCTGGCCTACGCGTGAAGAAACAACGCAAACCACCTTAGTGGTTGCAGCCATGGTAGTTGTTTTAGCCCTCTTATTGTGGGGCATAGATGGTATTTTAGTTTGGATTATAGGCTGGTTAACTGGGCAAAGAGGCTAATATAAATATATGACAGATCAGGCTATAACAAAAAAACGTTGGTATGTGGTTCACGCCTACTCAGGCTATGAGAAATATGTCATGCTCGCGTTGCAAGAACGTATTCGCTCATCAGGTTTAGAAGATAAATTTGGTGCTATTTTAGTTCCTACTGAAGAAGTAGTAGAATTGCGCGGTGGACAAAAAAGAAAGAGTGAAAGAAAATTCTTCCCTGGTTATGTATTAGTCGAAATGGTGATGGATAGCCAAACTTGGCATTTAGTTAAGACTACACCAAAAGTATTGGGATTCATTGGCGGTACAAGTGATAATCCTGCGCCAATTTCACCTAAAGAGGCTGAAACCATTCTGCAGCGTATGCAAGACAGCAGTGAAAAGCCCAAACCTAAAGTGCTCTTTGAGGTGGGTGAAGTGGTTAGAGTCAATGACGGTCCTTTTGCAGATTTCAACGGCGTAGTAGAAGAAGTTAATTACGAAAAAAGCCGTTTACGCGTCGCCGTGCTTATTTTTGGCCGATCTACACCGGTGGAACTCCAGTTTGATCAGGTAGAAAAAGGTTAATAATCAAAGCCTTGTGGTGCTTAATTATCATTTAAGCATCAATGGGTGTGATTTTGTCTTGTGTCTTTTGCTGGATGCAAGGGTGTGACAATAGGTTTTGTTTAACAATGGGGAGCTGAATAAGCGTTCGTACCCGCAAAGAGGTGAAACATGGCAGCACCAAGATCTAAAAAGAAAATAAAAGCGTTTATTAAATTGCAAATTACTGGCGGCTCCGCCAATCCAAGTCCTCCTGTTGGTCCTGCATTAGGTCAACAAGGTGTGAACATTATGGAATTTTGTAAAGCATTTAATGCCAAAACACAAACTCCTGATTTACAAGGTAAACCATTACCTGTTGTTATTACCGTATTTGAAGATAGATCATTTACCTTCATTATTAAAACCCCTCCAGCTTCTTACTTAATTAAAGAAGCTTCCAAGGTCGCTAAAGGTAGTAGCAATCCTAAAGCGAACAAAGTAGGTAAGGTAACACGTAAACAACTAGAAGAAATTGCAAAAATCAAGATGCCAGACTTAACTGCTGCTGATTTAGATGCCGCTGTACGTTGTATAGCAGGTAGTGCGCGCAGTATGGGTATCGATGTGGAGGGTGTGTAAGATGGCTATGACTAAATATCAAAGTTCTATTAAAGACTTAGTAGCACCAAATAAAGTTTATTCATTGCAAGAAGCAATTGAAGTATTACAAAAATTACCTAAAAGAAAATTTAAAGAAGCAGTGGATTTAGCAATTAATTTGGGTGTTGATCCTCGTAAATCAGACCAAGCAGTGCGTGGCTCTGTTGTACTTCCAAAAGGAACAGGCCGCAGTATTCGAATCGCTGTATTTACTACCCCAGCTCATGCCGATGCAGCAACCAAAGCAGGTGCTGATTTAGTAGGTCTTGAAGATTTAGCTGAGCAAGTTAAGGGCGGCAAAATCGATTTCGATATTCTATTAGCAACCCCAGATGCAATGCGTGTAGTCGGTCAGTTAGGTCAAATTTTGGGACCAAGAGGCTTAATGCCAAATCCAAAAGACGGCACAGTGACTAACGATATTGCTAATGCTGTTAAAAACGCTAAAATGGGCCAAGTTCGTTATCGTACTGATAAAGCAGGCGTAGTACACTGCACAATTGGTAAAATAGATTTCAACTCTGCTGACCTTACTGAAAACCTAGAAGCCGTTTTAGGTGCATTAAAGAAAGCAAAACCCAATACAGCTAAGGGCGTCTATTTTAAGAAAATTACACTATCAACTACGATGGGCCCAGGTTTAATACTGGATCCTTCTAGCCTACCTTTATAGGTTCAGATAGTTAGCCTTGCCATTGGAGGCGAGGTGAAAGGTTTGACGTGGCTTTGCTTATGCCAATGCCCGTCAGAGACCGTAGGTGCAACCGCTTAATCGCTTTAACTTTATGAAAATAAAGTAGAAGTAACCTACGCAGACGGTGATGCCAAGGGAACGGTATTGCTGTTAATGATGTAAATATGGCAATGACCGATTGGAGGTTAAAGTGGTATTAAAGCTTGAAGACAAAAAGACCATTGTTAATGAGGTTGCCGTAGTTGCAAGACAAGCGATGTCTCTTATTGCTGCTGAATATAGTGGATTAACAGTTGAGCAATTAACTGGTTTAAGAAAATCTGCTAGAGAAGCAGGGGTCTACATGCGTGTTGTACGTAACACACTCGCACGTAGAGCTTTAGAAGGAACACAATTTGCTTGTATGCAAGAAGAATTAGTTGGGCCGTTGTTACTCGCGTTCTCTCAAGAACATCCGGGTGCCGCTGCACGTTTAATTAAAGAATTTGTTAAATCGAATGAAAAACTGAAAGTTAAAGCATTAGCAATCGAAAATCAGCTATTGCCAGCTTCCGGTTTGAATCAGTTAGCAAGTCTACCTACACGTGAAGAAGGTATAGCTCAATTGATGTCCGTCATGAAAGCGCCTATCACTAAGCTGGTGCGCACCATGGCTGAACCTCATGCCAAATTGGTTAGAACACTTGCAGCTGTACGCGATGCTAAACAAGCCGCTGGCGCTGCATAGCATTTTTTGAATTAGCAATTATACTTATTAAGTTTGGAGTAATGAAAATGGCAGTAAGCAAAGAAGAAATTTTAGACGCGATATCAAGCATGAGCGTAATGGATGTCGTTGAATTGATTAAATCTATGGAAGACAAATTTGGTGTTTCAGCTGCCGCTGCTGTGGCTGTTGCTGCACCTGCTGCTGCCGCTGCTGCAGTAGAAGAAAAAACTGAGTTTAACGTTGTTTTAGCTAAAGCTGGCGACAACAAAATCAATGTCATCAAAGTCGTTCGCGAACTCACTGGCTTAGGTTTGAAAGAAGCTAAAGATCTCGTTGAAGGCGCGCCAAAAGCAGTTAAAGAAGGTGTTGCTAAAGCTCAAGCTGACGAAATCAAGAAGAAATTGGAAGATGCAGGAGCAACAGTTGAGATTAAGTAATAAGCTCGCTGTTATACAACATTGTTAGTTTTGTTATGGCCGGTAACTTGGTTTGTTGCCGGCTTTTCCTTTATTTCGCTTTGTAGTTGATCACGCAGACGCAGAGGTATCACACATGGGTTCAACCTACTCATATACTGAGAAAAAGCGGATTCGTAAAAATTTCGGCAAACTTCTAAGTGCTATTGAAGTGCCTTCATTGCTTGCGATCCAGATGGATTCCTACCGCAAGTTTTTAGAAGCTAACGGCGAGTCAGATAGACTCGGTGCTAGCGGCTTGCATGGCGTATTTTCATCCGTATTTCCTATCACCAGTTTATCTGGTTATGCAGCTTTAGAATATGTCAGTTATCGGTTGGGTGAACCTATTTTTGACGTTAAAGAATGTAAAATGCGAGGCTTGACCTACGCAGCTCCCTTACGCGTTAAATTGCGTTTAGTGCATTACGATAGAGAAGCTGATGCAGGTACAACGCATGCTATTAAAGATGTAAAAGAACAAGAAGTTTACATGGGTGAAGTCCCATTAATGACAGAACACGGTACCTTCGTTATTAACGGTACAGAACGTGTTGTCGTTTCTCAGTTACATAGATCACCTGGTGTATTTTACGAGCATGATAGAGGAAAAACCCACTCTTCGGGTAAATTATTATTCTCTGCACGTATTATCCCATACCGTGGTTCTTGGTTAGATTTTGAATTTGATCCAAAAGATTGCATTCATGCACGTATAGACCGTCGTCGCAAATTACCTGTTACCATTCTTTTACGCGCATTAGGTTTTTCTGTTGAAGAAGTGCTAAATCTCTTCTTTGAAAATAATGTGTATAACATTAAAGATGGTAAGTTCATTTTACATTTGGTGTCTGAACGGTTGCGTGGTGAAATCGCTTCATTCGAAGTGAAAAAAGCCGGTAAAGTTATTATTGAAAAAGGTCGTCGTATCACGGCGAGACATATCGCTCAATTAGAAAAAGCCGGCATCAAAGAATTAGAAGTGCCAACGGATTATGTTTTAGGCAAAGTATTAGCTAAAACAGTGATTGATCCAAACACAGGCGAAGTTATTGGTAATGCGAATGACATTATCACTGGTGATATCATCAAAGGCTTGATTGGTAGCGGTGTAAAAGGTTTTGAAACATTATACATCAATGATATTGATCGTGGCCCTTACATGTCAGATACCCTACGCATTGATTCAACTACAAATGCACAAGAAGCATTGGTTGAAATCTATCGTATGATGCGTCCTGGTGAGCCACCAACTAAAGAAGCAGCTGAAGCTTTATTTAAAAACTTATTCTTTACCCCTGAACGTTACGATTTATCTGACGTAGGCCGCATGAAGTTAAATCGTCGTGTAGGCAGACAAGAAATCGTAGGCCCTGGCGTATTGTCTAAAGAAGATATAGTTGATGTATTAAAAGCCTTAATCCGTATACGTAATGGTGAAGATGCAATCGATGATATCGATCACTTAGGTAACCGTCGTGTACGCTGCGTTGGTGAAATGACAGAAAACCAATTCCGTATCGGTTTGGTTCGTGTTGAACGTGCGGTGAAAGAACGTTTAAGCTTGCCTGATATTGAAAACATCATGCCGCAAGACATTATCAATGCAAAACCCATTTCAGCAGCGATTAAAGAATTTTTTGGTTCCAGCCAATTGTCACAATTTATGGACCAAAACAATCCATTGTCTGAAATTACCCATAAACGCCGTGTTTCAGCCTTAGGGCCTGGCGGTTTATCCCGCGAACGCGCAGGATTTGAAGTACGTGACGTTCATCCAACACACTACGGTCGTGTTTGCCCAATTGAGACACCTGAAGGCCCAAACATTGGTTTAATCAACTCACTTGCTGTGTATGCGCAAACCAATGAATACGGTTTCTTAGAAACACCTTATCGTAGAGTTGTAAACAATAAAGTAACAGACGAAGTTGTTTATCTCTCAGCGATTGAAGAAGGTGATTACGTCATTGCACAGGCAAATGCGGGCATAGACGAAAAACGTAAATTAACTGATACCTTGGTGCCAGTACGTCATAAAAATGAATTCACTTTTTCAACACCAGATCGCGTTGAATTCATGGATGTGTCACCAAAACAAATCGTGTCAGTTGCTGCTGCATTAATTCCCTTCTTAGAGCACGATGACGCAAACCGTGCTTTAATGGGATCAAACATGCAACGTCAAGCCGTTCCTACCTTAAAGACAGAGAAACCTCTAGTCGGAACAGGTATTGAATCTTTAGTTGCAAAAGATTCAGGGGTAGCCGTCGTTGCAAAACGAGGTGGTACGGTTGATTACGTTGATGCCTCGCGTATGGTTGTTAGAGCCAATGACGATGAAGCCGAACCTGGCAGCACAGGCGTTGATATTTATGGCTTAACCAAATACACAAGAACCAACCAAGATACATGTATTAACCAGCGTCCGCTTGTCGCACGTGGTGATTTTATTGAAAAAGGTGACATATTAGCTGATGGCCAATCTACCGATACAGGTGAATTAGCGTTAGGCCAAAACTTATTGGTCGCTTTCATGCCTTGGAATGGTTACAACTTCGAAGACTCCATTCTTATTTCAGAACGTGTAGTCCAAGAAGATAGATTTACCAGTATTCATATCGAAGAATTAACTTGCGTTGCACGTGACACTAAATTAGGGCCTGAAGAAATCACAGGGGATATTCCTAATGTTAGCGAAAGCGCACTCTCTAAATTAGATGAATGCGGTATCGTTTATATCGGTGCGGAAGTAAATTCTGGCGATATCTTAGTGGGTAAAGTGACACCAAAAGGTGAAACACAATTAACCCCAGAAGAAAAATTATTACGCGCTATCTTCGGTGAAAAAGCATCGGACGTAAAAGACACTTCATTACGCGTGCCAACGGGTATGGAAGGTACTGTCATTGACGTTCAAGTCTTTACACGTGAAGGTGTGAAGAAAGATACACGTGTACTTGAAATTGAAAAAAATGAGTTAAACAAAGTAAAACAAGACTTAAGCGATGAAATGCGTATTAAAGAAAATGACGTATTTTCTCGTATGGAAAAATTATTGTTAAACCGTACTGCTGAAGGCGGTCCTAACAAGTTAAAGAAAGGGTCTAAAGTTACTAAAGCTTATCTCACTGAAATACCACGTGAAAAATGGTTTGAAATTCATTTGAAAGATGCTGCTGCAAGCAAACAGCTTGAATCAGCTGCTAAGCAATTGAAGAAAATCCGTTTAGATTTTGAAAAAGCGTATGAAGCTAAGCGTCAAAAAATCACTCAAAGTGATGATTTGGCACCAGGCGTATTAAAAATTGTAAAAGTGTATCTTGCTGTTAAACGCCGCGTACAACCTGGTGATAAAATGGCAGGCCGTCACGGTAACAAAGGTGTTATCTCTATGATCGTTCCAGTAGAAGATATGCCTTATTTAGCAGACGGCACTCCCGTGGATATCGTATTAAATCCATTAGGTGTACCTTCACGTATGAACGTGGGCCAGGTGCTTGAAACACACTTAGGTTGGGCATCTAAAGAATTGGGTAGAAAAATAGGTCAAATGGTAGATGCACATCAATCTACTAAGAATATACGCCAATTCTTAAATTCAATTTACGGTATAGGTAAGCATAAAGAAAGTTTAACTGGCTTGAGTGACGAAGAAATTATGACATTAGCAATGAATTTACGTGCTGGTGTTCCATTTGCAACGCCTGTGTTTGACGGTGCAACTGAAGAAGAAATCAAGGCCATGTTGAAGTTAGCTGAATTACCTGAAACAGGACAAGCCATTCTACATGACGGTCGCACCGGTGTGCAGTTTGATAGACCTGTTACCGTGGGCTACATGTACATGATGAAGTTGAATCACCTTGTTGATGACAAGATGCATGCACGTTCAACCGGTTCGTATAGTCTTGTTACCCAACAACCTCTTGGTGGTAAAGCACAATTTGGTGGTCAGCGTTTTGGTGAAATGGAAGTCTGGGCGCTTGAAGCATACGGTGCAGCTTATACCTTACAAGAAATGTTAACAGTGAAATCTGACGACGTAGCAGGTCGTACCAAGATGTATAAAAACATCGTGGATAGTGAGCATTACATGGAATCTAATATGCCTGAGGCATTTAACGTGCTCATTAAAGAAATTCGCTCGTTAGCAATTAATATTGAATTTGATTAATTAGTTACGTGCATAAGGCGGGCTAGCTAGCCCGCTATTTTACTGCCTACTTGACAGGTAGTTCATAATAGATATGTAGAGCAATAATTTCATTGCAATATGGCTTAAAGGGGGATTAACCTTGAAAGATTTATTAAATCTGGTTAAGCAGCAGCAAGGTCACCAACCAGACGATTTCGACCTCATTCGTATTGGTCTTGCTTCACCTGAGATGATACGCTCCTGGTCGTTTGGTGAGGTAAAAAAACCTGAGACCATTAATTATCGTACCTTTAAACCGGAACGAGACGGTCTTTTTTGCGCCAAAATTTTTGGACCTATTAAAGATTATGAATGCTTGTGCGGTAAATACAAGCGTTTAAAACACCGTGGTGTTGTGTGCGAAAAATGCGGTGTGGAAGTGACTTTATCACGCGTACGTCGTGAACGTATGGGACATATTGAATTAGCAAGCCCTGTTGCACACATTTGGTTTTTACGTTCTCTTCCTTCACGTATAGGTTTAATGCTTGATATGACCTTGCGCGATTTAGAGCGCGTGCTTTATTTTGAAGCTTACGTTGTCATTGATCCTGGCATGACTCAATTAGAAAAAGGCCAGTTACTCTCTGAAGAAGCTTACTACGATGCTATCGAAGAATACGGCGATGAATTTGAAGCGCGTATGGGTGCAGATGCAATCCAAGAATTACTTCGTGGTATTAATTTAGAAGTAGAAGTTCCTCGTATTCGTGAAGAATTAACAAAAACGTCTTCTGAAGCGCGACACAAAAAACTATCTAAACGCTTAAAGCTGATGGAAGCTTTTTTAGAATCAGGCAATAAACCAGAGTGGATGGTGTTAAGTGTATTACCTGTGTTACCACCTGATTTACGTCCTTTAGTGCCATTAGATGGTGGCAGATTTGCAACCTCAGATTTAAACGATCTTTATCGTCGTGTTATTAACCGTAACAATCGTTTAAAACGTTTATTAGACTTAAACGCACCAGACATTATCGTGCGTAATGAAAAACGTATGTTGCAAGAATCCGTCGACGCCTTATTAGATAACGGTCGTCGTGGTAGAGCAATCACAGGTTCAAACAAACGACCACTCAAATCATTAGCTGATATGATTAAAGGTAAACAAGGTCGTTTTCGTCAAAACTTATTGGGTAAACGTGTAGACTACTCTGGCCGTTCCGTTATCGTGGTAGGTCCTACCTTACGTTTACATCAATGCGGTTTACCTAAAAAAATGGCTTTAGAATTATTTAAACCATTTATTTACAGCCGTTTACAAATTTTAGGTTCAGCTTCAACCATTAAAGCAGCTAAAAAAATGGTAGAACGCGAAGAACCAGAAGTTTGGGACGTATTAGAAGAAGTTATTCGCGAACATCCTGTTATGCTAAACCGTGCACCAACTTTGCACCGTTTAGGTATTCAAGCATTTGAACCTGTCTTAATTGAAGGTAAAGCAATCCAATTGCATCCTTTAGTTTGTACTGCATATAACGCGGACTTTGACGGTGACCAAATGGCGGTACACGTTCCATTGTCTTTGGAATCACAGTTAGAAGCGCGTTCGTTGATGATGTCAACCAACAACGTTTTATCACCTGCTAATGGTGAGCCTATTATTGTACCAACCCAAGACGTGGTATTAGGTCTCTATTACTTAACCCGTTCTCGTATTAATGCACCAGGCGAAGGCATGGTATTTGCTGACGTTGAAGAAGTGCATAGAGCCTATGAAAATGGCACAGTCGACTTACACGCTAAAGTGCGCGCACGTATTAAAGAATATCCTTACGATGCAGCTGTAGGTGATTACGTCGAAAAGATTCGTTTCGTTGAAACTACAGTAGGTAGAGCTATTTTATCGGAATTATTACCAAAAGGTCTTTCCTTTGATTTAGTTAACTGCACTATGAATAAGAAAACAATTTCAAGCCTCATCGATGCGTCTTATCGTCGAGTAGGATTGAAAGCAACGGTTATTTTTGCTGACCATTTAATGTATACCGGTTTCCATTACGCAACCCGTTCTGGTTTATCAATCGGTGTAAACGATTTGGTTATACCTAAAAAGAAAGAAGATATTATCGATCAAGCTGAAGATGAAGTGCGTAAAATTCAAGCGCAATTCTCCTCAGGTTTGGTGACACAAGGTGAGCGTTATAACAAAGTTGTCGATATTTGGTCGCGTACCAACGATTTAGTTGCGCAAGCAATGATGGAAGAATTATCTGCTGAGCAGGTAAAAGATAAAGAAGGCCACAAAGTTAAGCAAGAATCCTTTAACTCCATCTATATGATGGCAGATTCAGGTGCTAGAGGTTCTGCTGCGCAAATTAGACAGTTAGCTGGTATGCGGGGTTTGATGACTAAACCTGACGGTACCATTATTGAAACACCTATTACAGCTAACTTCCGTGAAGGCTTAAACGTATTACAATACTTTATTTCAACTCACGGTGCGCGTAAGGGTTTGGCAGATACCGCGTTAAAAACAGCAAATTCGGGTTATTTAACTCGTCGTTTAGTTGACGTAGCACAAGACTTAGTTATCACTGAAGAAGATTGCGGTACTACACAAGGTATCGTTGTTACGCCTCTCATTGAAGGGGGTGACGTTGTTGAACCTTTAGCTGAACGTGTATTAGGTCGAGTCACGGTACAAGATATTTACGATCCAAAATCTAACGACGTGATTATTCCGCAAGGAACGTTATTAGACGAAGGTTGGATTAAGAGATTAGAAGATGTGACTATCGATCAAGTATTTGTGCGTACAGCCATTACTTGCGAATCACGTTTTGGTATTTGCTCTGCCTGCTACGGCCGTGATTTAGCACGTGGCCATAGAGTCAACATTGGTGAAGCAGTCGGTGTTATCGCTGCACAGTCAATCGGTGAACCCGGTACTCAGCTTACTATGAGAACCTTCCACATTGGTGGCGCGGCATCTCGTACAACGGCAGTGAATAATGTGCAGGTTAAATTCCCTGGTCGAATTAAATTACATAACGTGAAATTGCTAGAAAGATCGAATGGTAAATTCATTGTCGCATCTCGTTCAGGCACCTTAGCGGTGCAAGATGAACATGGTAGGGAACGTGAACGTTATAAAATTCCTTACGGTGCTGAAATAAACATTAAAGATGGTTCCAAAGTGGATGCAGGACAGGTTGTTGCTAACTGGGATCCGCATAGCCATCCAGTTATCACTGAAGTTGCTGGTAACATCAAGTTTATAGACTTGATCGAAGGCATCACCATGCACAGACAAACCGATGAATTAACCGGTTTATCCAGTATCGTTGTTATCGATCAAAAACAACGTGGTGCAAGTGGTAAAGAGTTAAAACCAATCTTAAAGTTAGTCGATGATAAGGGCGAAGATTTATATCTCGCTGGTACTAACTTAGTAGCGCAATACTTCTTGCCTGCTGATGCAATCATCAACTTTGAAGATGGTGCAAAAGTAAAAATGGGTGATGTACTTGCACGTATTCCGCAAGAAACATCAAAAACCCGTGACATCACCGGTGGTTTACCACGCGTTGCGGATCTTTTCGAAGCACGCCGTCCAAAAGATTCAGCTGTATTAGCGGAAATCTCAGGGATAATTAGCTTTGGTAAAGAAACCAAAGGTAAACGTCGTCTCATGATTACGTCTACTTCTGGCGATGTGCATGAAGAATTGATTCCAAAATGGCGCCATATCAATGTGTTTGAAGGCGAACATGTGGAAAGAGGTGAGGTATTAGTAGAAGGTGCGTTGAATCCACACGATGTTTTACGTCTATTGGGTGTGAATGCACTGGCTAATTACTTAGTTAATGAAATTCAAGACGTTTATCGTTTACAAGGTGTAAAAATTAACGATAAGCACATTGAAGTCATTATTCGTCAAATGTTACGTAAAGTTATTATTGCAGATCCAGGTGATACTAACTTTATTAAGAGCGAGCAAGTTGAATACAGCCAATTACGTGAAGAAAATCAACGTTTAACAAAAGCTGGAAAGATACCTGCACGACTTGAACCTGTATTGTTGGGTATTACTAAAGCTTCGCTCTCTACCGAATCATTTATCTCCGCAGCGTCTTTCCAAGAGACTACTCGAGTCTTAACGGAAGCGGCGGTAAGTGGAAAATTAGATGAGTTAAGAGGTTTAAAGGAAAACGTAATTGTTGGACGTTTAATTCCAGCAGGTACGGGTTTGGCTTATCACCTAGACCGTAGAGTGACGCCAGTAGGACAAGGTCAGGTCGACGAGCGAACTGAAAAAGCAAAATAAATGAAATAAGTCCTTGACACAAAAGGCAGTGCTTTTTTAGAATCGCGCCTCTCCTATGTAAAATAGGCCTCGGGCTAATGCCCGGGGTTATTAGGAGAAAAAGCGCGATTTTTTTATTGCAAAGCTTGCGGACTGTAACTAAAGGCTTGATTTAAAGTAAATTTTAACGAGTTGGAAAGAGAAGGGTAAAAATGCCAACGATTAATCAATTAGTACGTGAGGGTAGAAAACCAAAGGTTTTCAAATCTAAAGTGCCAGCATTGAACAAATGCCCACAAAAACGTGGTGTATGTACACGTGTATATACAACAACTCCAAAGAAGCCAAACTCCGCTTTGCGTAAAGTAGCGCGCGTTCGCTTAACAAACGGCCAAGAAGTCACCGCATACATTATGGGTGAAGGTCATAACTTACAAGAACACTCTGTGGTTTTAATCCGCGGCGGTCGTGTAAAAGACTTGCCAGGTGTGCGTTATCACATCGTGCGCGGTAGCTTAGATACTGCTGGTGTTGAAGGTAGACGCCGTAGTCGTTCTAAGTATGGTGCTAAGAAGCCAAAGCAATAATTATCGAAGGTGGGAATAAGTAATGCCAAGAAGAAAAGCTGCGATTAAACGTGAAGTGTTACCTGATCCACTGTACGGCAGTGACCAGGTTGCAAAATTTATTAACGTAGTAATGCGCGCGGGTAAAAAGTCGATTGCAGAAAAAATCGTTTACAGTGCATTAACAACATTTACTGAGCGTTTAAAGAAAGAACATAAAACAGAAGACGATAGCGATAAAGGTGGTAAAGGCGGTCGTGGTGGCAGATCTAGTGCACCCGTTGCTAAAAGCAAACCTGTAGCTTCTTCTGCTGCTCATGCAACTTATAGCAATGAAGAAATTTTAGATACATTGCATAAGTCATTAAGCAATATCGCGCCTACAGTAGAAGTAAAATCACGTCGAGTCGGTGGTGCAACTTATCAAGTGCCTATTGAAGTTGCAGCAGATCGCGGTTTAGCGCTTGCTATGCGTTGGGTTGTGCAAGCAGCTAAAGGCCGTTCAGAAAAAACAATGGCATTACGTTTAGCAGCAGAATTATATGACGCTTATTTAGGTCGCGGCGCGTCAATTAAAACGCGTGATGACGTACATCGTATGGCCAAGGCAAACCAAGCGTTTGCTCATTATCGTTGGTAAGGTAGAGGTGAATCGTGGCACGTGTAACACCAATTGAGCGATATAGAAATATAGGCATTATGGCCCACATCGACGCCGGTAAAACAACCACTACCGAGCGTATCCTATTCTACACCGGTGTATCTCATAAATTAGGTGAAGTTCACCAAGGTACTGCGGTAATGGACTGGATGGAACAAGAACAAGAACGTGGTATCACCATTACCTCCGCTGCAACTACTTGCTTTTGGGATGGTATGGCTAAGCAATATCCGCAGCATCGTATTAACATTATTGATACACCTGGCCACGTTGACTTTACCATTGAAGTAGAGCGTTCCTTGCGCGTACTAGACGGTGCAGTTGCTACATTCTGCGCAGTTGGCGGCGTTGAACCTCAGAGTGAAACCGTATGGCGTCAAGCAATTCGCTACGGTGTTCCAAGATTAGGTTTTGTTAACAAGATGGATAGAATTGGCGCTAACTTTTTACGCGTTGTTGATCAAGTGCGTACTAAGTTAAAAGCGGTTCCTGTTCCTATGCAATTACCAATAGGCGCTGAAGATAAGTTTGAAGGGGTAGTTGACCTTGTCAAAATGAAAGCGATTTATTGGGATGATAAAACGCAAGGAACTACGTTTGAAGAGCGTGAAATTGCTGCTGATATGCAAGACGATTGCAAAGCATACAGAGAAAAATTAATTGAAGCAGCAGCTGAAGCTTCTGAAGAGTTCATGAATAAATATTTGGAAACAGGTGAATTAACCGATCTCGAAATCAAAAAAGGTATTCGTGAACGCACCATTAAAAATGAAATTGTTCCTATGTTTTGTGGATCGGCATTTAAAAATAAGGGTGTGCAAGCAGTATTAGATGCTGTTATTGATTATTTACCTTCACCTGCTGAAGTTCAAGCAGTGAAAGGTAATCTTAATGACGCAGCTGAAACACCAGCTGAAAGACATCCATCCGATAAAGAACCCTTTGCTGCATTAGCATTTAAAATTGCAACAGACCCTTACGTTGGTACATTAACTTACTTCCGTGTTTATTCGGGTGTTTTAAAGTCTGGCGACACCGTTTATAACCCAATTAAAGATAGAGAAGAACGTATTGGTCGTATTTTGCAAATGCATGCTAACGACAGAACTGAAATTAAAGAAGTATTAGCAGGTGATATCGCAGCTGCAGTAGGTCTTAAACAAGTGACCACGGGTGATACGCTTTGCGATGAAAAACAAGTTATTATTCTAGAAAAAATGAACTTCCCTGAGCCTGTTATCTCGGTCGCAGTTGAACCAAAAACCAAAGCTGACCAAGAAAAAATGGGTATTGCACTGGGTAAGTTAGCGCAAGAAGATCCTTCATTCCGTGTAAGTACTGACGAAGAGTCTGGTCAAACGATTATTGCAGGTATGGGTGAATTACACCTTGAAATTATTGTTGACCGTATGAAGCGTGAATTCGGCGTAGAAGCGAATGTAGGTAAACCTCAGGTTGCCTATCGTGAAACCATACGTGGTACGGTAGAGCAAGAAGGTAAATACGTCAGACAATCCGGTGGTCGTGGTCAATACGGTCATGTTTGGATTAAAGTCGAGCCTCAAGAAGCTGGTAAAGGATATGAGTTTGTTAATGAAATTGTTGGTGGTGTAATTCCTCGTGAATATATCCCAGCTGTTGATAAGGGTATTCAAGAACAACTACAAAATGGTGTGATCGCTGGATATCCTGTGGTTGACGTCAAAGTGACATTATTTGATGGCTCTTTCCATGAGGTCGACTCAAATGAAATGGCGTTCAAAATTGCTGGCTCTATGGCTTTCAAAGAAGGTGCGAAGAAAGCTAAAGCAGTGATTTTAGAGCCAATTATGAAAGTTGAGGCTGTTACTCCCGAAGAATTTATGGGCGATGTAATGGGTGACCTCAATAGACGTAGAGGTATTTTACAAGGCATTGATGACTCACCATCAGGTAAGTTAATTCATGCTGAAGTACCTCTTTCTGAAATGTTTGGTTATGCAACTGACTTGCGCTCTATGTCGCAAGGTCGAGCAACATATTCGATGGAATTTTCTAAATATAATGAAGTTCCAAACAATATAGCCGAGCAAATTATTGATAAAAGTAAGAAATAGCTATCTAAATGTCCCTATCGCTAAGTGGCGATAGGTGGTGATTGTTTAAGAGGAATAATATTCATGGCTAAGCAAGTATTTAATAGAGATAAGCCTCACGTGAATGTAGGCACAATCGGTCACGTAGACCATGGTAAGACGACGTTAACAGCGGCTTTAACAAGTGTGACATCTAAGAAGTATGGCGGTGAAGCAAAAGCTTACGATCAAATCGATAAGGCGCCGGAAGAAAAAGCCCGTGGTATTACGATTGCGACTTCGCACGTAGAATACCAATCCGCAAACAGACATT
>BMAH01000143.1 GCA_014132615.1 Gammaproteobacteria bacterium | reverse complement strand
AACAACAGGATAAGGAGTTTGCTTATCAAATTCTGTGCTATTCGCATTAGGCATATTCGCTTTGTGACGTGCATATTCAATTACAGCTATTTGCATACCCAAACAAATACCCAAATAAGGAATATTATTTTCACGCGCATATTGCGCTGCTAAAATTTTACCTTCGACACCACGTTTACCAAAACCACCCGGTACTAAAATCGCATCCATACCAGCTAGTAATGTTTTAGCATCTTGGCGCTCTAATGCTTCTGAATCAATGTAATGAATGTTGACACGCGTACGTGTTTGAATACCAGCGTGCTTTAAAGCTTCAGACAAAGATTTATACGATTCTGTTAATTCAACGTATTTCCCCACCATACCAATGGTCACTTGCTTATCGGGATTGCGATAGGCATCAACCACTCTTTCCCATTCGGTAAAATCCGCCACGCCAGTTTCTAATCCCAACTGCTGCATCACAATTTTATCTAAACCTTGTTCGTGCAAGGCAATGGGTAATTGATAAATAAAATCGACGTCTAATAAAGGCACGACGGCTTCTTTTTCAACATTAGTGAAAAGCGCAATTTTAGATCTTGCTGAATCTGAGATAGCTCTATCGCTGCGGCAAATTAAAATATCCGGTTGAATACCAATAGAGCGTAATTCTTTTACAGAATGTTGCGTTGGTTTAGTTTTTAATTCGCCGGAAGTCGGTATAAAGGGGAGTAAAGTTAAATGGATAAATAAGGTACGCTGTCTACCCAATTCTACGCGCAATTGTCTGATGGCTTCCAAAAAAGGGAGTGATTCAATATCACCTACCGTTCCGCCAATCTCGATTAAAGCGACATCCACATTACCTGCGCCTTGCAAGATGCAACTTTTAATTTCATCGGTAATATGAGGGATAACTTGGACGGTGCCGCCTAAGTAGTCACCTTTACGTTCTTTTCTAATGACGTTTGCATACACTCTACCTGTAGTAAAGTTGTTTGCTTTAGTCATTTTGACTCTAACAAAACGCTCGTAATGACCTAAATCCAAGTCCGTTTCAGCCCCATCTTCAGTCACAAAGACTTCACCGTGTTGAAGAGGATTCATGGTGCCAGGATCAACGTTTATGTAAGGGTCTAATTTCATTAAATTGACTGTGAGACCGCGAGCCTCGAGTATGGCACCCAAAGAAGCTGAAGCCACGCCTTTACCTAATGAAGAAACCACACCGCCAGTGATGAATATATATCGTGTCATAATTATTTGAATTATAGATTTTTAGAAGTTAAGACCTGCAGGGAATGTAACAAAATCGCCTACCTGCCGCAATGTAATAATGTCATCTTGTGCAATTAAGCCAAGGTAAAGGAAAAATATTGTACAGTTTATTCGTGAAAGTGTAAACGTTGTTTATATGTAGTTGAAAATTAAGCTATCTTTACCTTTTTGTCATTGAGAGGGGCACTGTTTGCGACGAAGCGAACCAGCCTAGCACCCTGTCATCCTGAGCGTAGCGAAGAGCATAACGCTGTGGAAAATTTAAGTAGATCCTGCTCAGGATGACAGGGTGCTGTTCAACTGATGGCAGTTTGCCATCCAATCCTACCCTTCTTGACTCAAGTGACATATCGTCTTAGGCTGTATGATCATTGAAATTATGCTGATAAGGAGTCAGAGATGGGAATGCGAATTTTTGTCACCCTCATAATCTTAGTCGCTGTTGCAGTAGGCATTTTCGCCTTAGTTTTACCACGCGACCAATTAGTACGTCTGATTATTTTCCGCGATTTCTTTGATGGCACTCTACCCATACTCGCTTTTGGCGCTTTAGTGAAATACTTATGCACTTGCTGCATAAAATGCAAAGACTGCCACGATAAATAAATCGCTAATTACCAGTATTTATACGACTTAAATACTGGTAATTAAATTAAAGGTCCTCTTACCAATTGATACCCGCTTTCATTGGCTTTTGCTTGGTAATTTTTATCGAGAAAATAATCTACTGCAGCAATTAATGTTTCATTGATAAAAATAAGCGGAAGTGATTCTCTCTCCCAAGGCGGCACCCCCCATTCTTGAAATAAATTTTTAAGACTTAAGCGTCCGCGTTTAGCAATAAAAACAGAATCACCGCTTTCACGAAAACGCACAGAAACTGTATTTATATTTGCGCATAAACCTTCACCTTGCACAGGGATAGCATGTAGAAAAGTTTTATCTTGTAATGCTAATGGCTTAGCTAGTTGCCAATCACTAGCTTGATGTTTAACTTCATTCACAACATGAGGCAAAAGATAAATATCATCACGAAAACGTCTTACTTGAGCCGCACCCCAACTGACGCAAGGCTTACGATCTATTGCAGCCGTTAACACTTCTTGCTGAATTGCAGTTAGCTTTTTTGCATTAGGTAATAGATAACCCTGTTTCTCAATCCAATAGCGCAGCACTAAACTTTGCTGAGTAAATTTCAATGTTTGTAATTTTGTAACAGACAACGTATCAGGCTTATTTCCTTGCACGCTTTCATATAAATCACTTATAAGTTCATCTAAAGCAGCTTGGGCATTTGCACAATGTAGCGCGCTACGACAAATCGTCTCACTAACACTAGGCCATCTATTTTTTAATAGAGGCAAAATTTCATTGCGAAGAAAATTACGTGCGAATTTAGAATTTGCATTGGATTCATCTTCAATCCAGTGCAAATTGATTTCCTCCGCATAAGTTTGCAATTCTTCGCGGGAAAATGAAAGCAAAGGCCTAACATGCAAACCTTTACCTAATGGCTTTGAAAGAGGCATAGCAGCCAACCCTTTTGGACCAGCGCCGCGCAGTAATTGCATTAAGTAAGTTTCAGCTTGATCATCTTGGTGATGAGCAGTGAGCAGCACATCATCTGTATTTAAACAGCTTATAAAAGCTTGATAACGAGCAGCTCTTGCTACCTCTTCAATGCTTGCACCAGCATTAAGGTTCAATGTGACGCGTTTTTGAATAAAAGGTATTTCTAATTCATGACATGTTTTTTCACAATGCGCCGCCCAAGAATCGGCATGTGGACTCAAGCCATGATGAACGTGAATAGCATGTATTTTTAAGGGAAGTTCTTTGCTTATTTGCGAGCAAAGAGCAAGTAAAACATGAGAGTCAAGACCACCGCTATAAGCAACCCAGTAAGTTTTATCTACGCCTTTCTCAATAAAAAAATCCTGCAGTGCTTTTAGCGATTTCACTGACTCATACCAAAAGACATAATGCGCTTATAGCGTTCTTCTAATAAAGTTGAGAGTGGATAAGACTGCAATTCCGTTAATTCTTGAACTAATTTTTTCTTAATTTCTTGAGCAATTTGATCGTAATTTCGGTGTGCACCCCCTAGAGGTTCAGGGATAATGCCATCTATTAATCCTAATTGCTTAATTTTATCTGCTGTTAAATTCATCGCTTCAGCTGCAAGCGGCGCTTTTTCTGCACTCTTCCATAAAATGGATGCACAGCCTTCTGGGGAAATAACAGAGTAAATAGCATATTGTAACATCATAACTCTATCACCCACGCCAATCGCTAAGGCACCCCCTGAACCACCCTCACCAATCACCGTACAAATGATGGGGGTTTTTAAGCGGGATAAGACAAATAAGTTACGCGCAATAGCTTCACTCTGATTACGTTCTTCAGCGCCAATGCCGGGATAGGCACCTGGAGTATCAATAAATGTAATGATAGGCAGCTTAAAGCGCTCTGCCATTTTCATAAGCCTTAATGCCTTACGATAATCTTCCGGGTTAGGCATACCGAAATTACGCTCGATTTTCTCTTGTGTTTTACGGCCTTTTTCATGACCCATCACCATCACAGGCTGGCCTTCTAATCTAGCAAGGCCTGCTACTATAGAAGGACCTGAGGAAAGGGCTCTATCCCCGCTTAATTCATCGAAATCGGTAAATATACGTTGTATATAATCAATGGTATGAGGGCGTTGAGGATGCCTTGCAAGTTGCGTTACTTGCCAAGGGGTCAATCGGCTAAACGTATCTTTAATCAATATGTTACATTTATTTTCTAAACGGCCAATTTCTTCGCTTAGATTAATGTCTGCATCAGTCCCCACCATGCGTAACTCTTGAATTTTAGCTTCAAGTTCAGCAATCGGCTGCTCAAAATCGAGAAAGTTAATATTCATGGGGCCTCATTCACATTTTCGAAACACGTATCATACCTAATATTGATCAATATGACTAATATTTGTCTCATTATCAGGAAGGTGTATTCGTTTAGTAATTATTAGGAAAGGGAGGAATTTATACTTCGATTTTATATTAGTCAAGAA
>BMAH01000142.1 GCA_014132615.1 Gammaproteobacteria bacterium | reverse complement strand
GTTTAGGCGTAGGCTTAATTGCGCCGGTATTAGGCTATTTGCTTAGCCCCAAGCGTCCTAACCCAGAAAAATTGTCTACCTATGAATGCGGCTTTGATCCCTTTAATGATTCACGGGCTCCGTTTGATGTCCGTTATTATTTAGTCGCTATTTTATTTATCATCTTTGATTTAGAAACAGCCTTCTTAGTGCCTTGGGCTGTGATATTTAGGGAATTAGGATGGTTTGGCATGATTTCCATGGGGATTTTTCTCGCTCTGCTAACCGTCGGTTTTATTTATGAGTGGAAGAAAGGGGCGCTTGAGTGGGAATAATGTGCAGCGAGAGTCATAACCTATGCCGATAACAGATCTTATCAAGCCTGGATTTTACGTTTCTAGCGTAGAAAGTATTTTTAATTGGGCGCGCGCAGGTTCATTGTGGCCTATGAGTTTTGGTTTGGCATGCTGCGCAGTAGAAATGATGCACGCAGCGGCTTCCCGTTACGATTTAGATAGATTCGGCGTTATTTTCCGTCCCAGCCCTAGACAATCCGATTTAATGATAGTCGCAGGGACATTGTGTAATAAAATGGCGCCAGCTCTTAGAAAAGTTTACGATCAAATGGCAGAACCAAGATGGGTCATTTCCATGGGTTCTTGCGCTAACGGAGGTGGTTATTATCACTATTCTTATTCCGTGGTGCGCGGTTGTGATCGCATAGTACCCGTAGACGTCTACGTTCCAGGCTGTCCGCCTACGGCAGAAGCACTGATGTACGGCGTTATTCAATTGCAAAATAAAATACGCCGCAATAAGAAAATCGAACGTTAGAGGTAGTGATGACTGACGTAAATGAATTATGCGCACTAATTAATGAACGTTTTTCCGCGTGGATTACTAGTGCAACCGTTGCTTTTTCTGAAGTGACTGTTGATTTAGCACCTGAGCATTTAGTAGATCTCTGCCTAGCTTTACGCGATCAACCCGAGTTGGATTTCAAATTATTAGTTGATGTCTGTGGTATTGATTATCTTCAATACGGTCTAGATGATTGGCAGACTGAGTCTACGACAGAAACCGGTTTTGGCCGCGGTGTAATGCAAACGTTTCAACGCGAAGAAGCGGGTAAACCTAATCGTTTTGCTGTGGTTTATCATTTACTCTCTATTACGCACAATCAACGTATACGCTTACGCGCCAATATCCCTAACGATAGGGAATTAATAGTGGATTCCGTTGTAGATATTTGGCCTGCGGCAAATTGGTATGAGCGCGAAGCTTTCGACATGTTTGGTATACTTTTCCGCGGTCACGCAGATCTTAGGCGCATACTCACCGATTATGGTTTCGCCGGCCATCCTTTCCGCAAAGATTTCCCCTTAATTGGAAAAGTCGAAGCGCGATACGATGCAAAATTAAAACGCGTTGTTTATAATCCCGTTAGCATTATGCCCCGTACTTTAGAACCTAAAGTCATACGTCATGATAATCGCTATCTCGTTGAAAAGGTAAATAGCGATGGAAAATAAACCCATGACACACGCACCTGAAATTAAAAATTACACTTTCAACTTTGGTCCCCAACATCCTGCTGCTCACGGGGTATTGCGCTTAATTTTAGAAGTTGATGGTGAAACGATTGTTAAAGCAGATCCTCACGTAGGTTTATTACACAGAGCAACCGAAAAATTAGCTGAAAGCAAACCGTTTAATCATTCTATTGGCTACATGGATAGACTAGATTATGTTTCCATGATGACGAATGAGCATGCCTATATATTAGCGATAGAAAAATTACTAGGCGTAATCCCACCCGAACGTGCCCAATACATACGCGTCATGTTTGATGAAATTACCCGCATATTAAACCATTTACTTTGGCTTGCTGCCCACAGTTTGGATAATGGCGGTATGGCTGTATTTTTATATTGCTTTCGCGAGCGAGAAGATTTACTAGATTGCTATGAAGCAGTCTCAGGCGCCCGTATGCACGCAACTTATTACCGTCCAGGCGGTGTCTACCGTGATTTGCCTGATCACATGCCACAATTTAAAGCATCAAAATGGCATAGCGCTAAAGAAGTAGCAGAATTAAATAAAAATCGCCAAGGTTCTTTGCTCGATTTTATCGAAGATTTTACACAACGTTTCCCAGCGTTAGTTGATGAATATGAAAGTTTATTAACGGATAACCGCATTTGGAAACAACGTACTGTTGATATAGGTATCATTTCCCCTGAACGTGCTATCGCCTTAGGTTTTACTGGCCCAATGCTGCGCGGTTCGGGGGTAGCGTGGGATTTACGTAAAAAACAACCTTACGAAGTATACGATAAATTAGATTTTGATATCCCCGTTGGTTTAAACGGTGATTGTTATAGTCGTTACTTAGTACGCATCAATGAAATGCGCCAATCTAATCGCATCATACGCCAATGCGTAACATGGTTACGCGCTAACCCCGGTCCTGTAATGATTGATGATTATAAAATTGTACCGCCACCCCGCGCTGAAATGAAAACCAGCATGGAAGCATTAATCCATCATTTTAAAAATATGACAGAAGGCTACATAGTGCCTGAAGGCGAAGTGTATGCAGCAGTTGAGCAGCCTAAAGGTGAATTTGGTATTTACTTAGTCTCAGATGGTGCAAATAAACCCTATAGATTAAAAATTCGTGCGGCGGGTTTCCCCCATTTAGCCGGTTTAGATGAGTTAATTCGCGGTCACATGATCTCTGACGTCGTTTCCGTGCTCTCAAGCTTAGATATCGTATTTGGTGAGATAGATAGATGATAGAAGAAAAGAAAAGTTTGTTATCACCATCCATACGCGAACATTTAGATCGCTGGCTATTACGCTATCCGCCAGAACATAGGCGCTCGGGTGTATTTGAAGCGTTACGGGTCGTGCAAGAAGAAAATGGTGGCTCACTGACAGTACCCTTAATGGATGCAGTCGCTGATTTTTTAGGTATGCCCAATATTGCAGTCTACGAAGTTGCTACGTTTTACACCATGTATTACTTAAGCCCCATGGGTAAACACGTTGTGAATGTATGCACCAATATTTCTTGCTCATTAAACGGTGCAGACTCACTACTAAGTCATATCAAAAAACGATTAAACATAGAATTAAATGAAACCACTGCAGATGGGAAATTCACTTTAAAAGAAGTGGAATGTTTAGGTGCTTGTATTACACCCCCTGTTTGCCAAATTGATAAAACATATCACGTCAATCTCACGCCAGAAAAAATCGACGAGATACTGGCAGCGTTAAAAGAGGTTTAACCATGGTTTTAAATGAAGTTTGCTTAAGAACATTAAAACTGGATAAACCCTGGAGTCTAGAGACTTATTTGAGTATTGGTGGTTATCAACAATGGAAAAAAATATTAACCGATAATATTCCTCCTTCAGAGGTAGTCGAATTTGTAAAAGTCTCTGCACTACGTGGTAGAGGCGGTGCAGGGTTCCCAACTGGCTTAAAATGGAGCTTCATTAAACGTGATATGCCAGGTCAAAAATATTTGTTATGCAATTCCGATGAAGGCGAACCAGGCACGTGTAAAGATAGAGATATTTTGCGCTTCAATCCGCATCAAGTGATAGAAGGGATGGCAATCGGTGCTTACGCTATGGGCGCAACAGTTGGTTATAACTACATACGTGGCGAATATTGGGAACCGTTTGAACGTTTTCAAACTGCATTGGAAGAAGCAATAAAAGCAGGTTTTATAGGCAAAAATATATTTGGCTCAGGTTTTGATTTTGAACTTTATTCGCATTTAGGCGCAGGAGCTTATATTTGCGGTGAAGAAACAGCCTTAATGGAATCCTTAGAAGGTAAACGCGGTTTACCTCGATTTAAACCTCCTTTCCCTGCTGTAAAAGGGTTATATGGTAAGCCAACCACTATTAATAACACTGAAACTTATGCCTCTATCCCCGTTATCATGGAAAAAGGTTCCGATTGGTTTTTGGGCTTAGGTAAGCCGAATAATGGCGGCTGCAAAATTTTCTCAGTCACAGGTGATGTAAATAAACCTGGAAATTATGAAATTCCTTTAGGCACTCCGTTTAAAGATTTGCTAGCGCTAGCCGGGGGTGTAAAAGAAGGCCGCAAATTAAAAGCAGTGATTCCTGGCGGTTCCTCTATGCCTATTTTACCTGCTGACATCATGATGTCGCTTGATATGGACTTTGATTCACTGCAAAAAGCCGGTTCAGGTTTAGGTTCAGGCGCTGTCATTGTATTAGATGACACCGTTTGTATAGTCAATTTATTAAAACGTATTTCTGCTTTTTACATGCATGAATCCTGTGGTCAGTGCACGCCTTGTCGGGAAGGAACAGGTTGGTTATACCGCTTAACACGCGACATAGAAGCAGGCAAAGCAACTTTAAAAGATTTAGAAACATTGCGTAGATCAGCAAAAAATATTGAAGGCCGTACAATTTGTGCTTTTGGTGAAGCAGCAGCCTGGCCAGTAGGCGGATGTTTAAAGCATTTTTACGATGAATTTGTTTATCACATTGAACATGGCCACTGTTTGCCTGGAACGAGAAACTAACTTATGACAGTGACTGAAAATAAAAGTGTAGAAATTGAAATTAATGGCGAAAAGCTAACAGCGCGCCCTGAGCAAACCATTATTCAAGTCGCCGATGAAGCGGGTATTTACATACCGCGCTTTTGTTATCACAAAAAATTAACTGTCGCGGCAAATTGCCGTATGTGTTTAGTAGAAGTTGAAAAATCCCCTAAAGCGCTGCCTGCTTGTGCTACCCCTGTCATGCCAGGCATGAAAGTATTTACCAAATCACAAAAAACCATCGATGCACAACGTGCTGTCATGGAATTTTTATTAATTAACCATCCTCTAGATTGCCCCGTTTGCGATCAAGGTGGTGAATGTGAATTACAAGATCTCTCTATGGGCTATGGCTCTTCGCATTCTCATTACGATGAATGCAAACGCTCTGTCGCAGATCAAGACATAGGCCCTCTCATTGCTACTGAGATGACACGCTGTATTTATTGTACACGCTGCGTGCGTTTTGGTGATGAAATTGCTGGGTTACGTGAAATGGGGGTGATAGGCCGTGGTGAGCATCAAGAAGTCGGCACTTACGTCGCTCATATGATTAAATCGGAAGTCTCAGGCAATATCACAGATCTTTGCCCAGTCGGTGCTTTAACGAATAAACCCTTTAGTTCTAAAGCAAGAGCATGGGAATTAAATCAATACTCAAGCATTGCGCCTCATGATTGTTTAGGTTCTAACTTACATGTCCATACACGTTATGGCACGGTGATGCGTGTTGTTGCGCAAGAAAATTTAATGATTAATGACATGTGGCTGTCTGATAGAGACCGCTATAGTTACACAGGGCTTTACCACCCTGATCGTGTTTTACATCCTATGGCACGTATCAATGGAAAATGGGAAGCAGTTGGTTGGGAAAAAGCTTTTGAATTAGCCGCTAATGGATTGCAGCAAGCAATTAGTGCTGGATCAGATAAATTAGGCGCCCTTGCTTCACCTAATTCAACGTTAGAAGAATTTTATTTATTACAAAAAATCACGCGTGCATTAGGTAGTTCCAACGTTGATCATCGCTTACGTGAAATTAACACTGCTGATCAAACAGAATTACAAGCTTTCCCTAGCTTGCCTATGCCATTAGCAGAATTAGAAAACCAACAAGCCTTTTTAATTATTGGTTCTAATTTACAAAAAGAACAACCACTCGCTTCTTTACGTGTACGCAAAGCAGCAATGAAGGGTAGCCCAGTATTTGTTGTTAACTCTGTTGATTATAAATTTCATTTCCCCGTTGCAGCTAAACACATTGTTAGCCCAAGCGAGTTAACTCAAGCGCTTGCTAAAATAGTGAATGCATTGCAGCCTGAATTTAATGAAGTTACTGTTGATGATAATGCAAAATTCATTGCGCAAACATTGCGTGATAAAGACCAAACTTGCATTGTGTTAGGTGCATTAGCGCAACAACATCCTGAAAGTAGCACTATCCGTTATTTAGCTAATCGTATTGCAGAATTAACAGGCGCGACACTCGCCTTCATGACAGCCGGCGCAAACAGTGCAGGCGCTTGGATTGCAGGAGCTATACCGCATAAACAAACTTCTTTGCAGCTTGATGCAGGATTATCCGCCTATGAAATGCTAGCTAAGCCACGCGATGCATACCTCTTAGTCAATGTCGAACCTGAGTTAGATTGTGCTAATGCGCAATTAGCTAGAGAGGCAATGCAGCAAGCAAAATTCACTGTAGCACTTTCTATTTACCGTAATCCTTTACTTGAAGCTTACGCGCACGTAATTTTCCCCATGACGCCGTTCACAGAAACATCAGGTACTTTTGTGAATGTTTCCGGTCAATGGCAAAGCTTTCAAGGTGTAGCAACCCCTTATGGTGAATCAAAACCAGCTTGGAAAATCTTACGCGTACTCGGTAACTTCTTGCATTTAGATGGTTTTGAGTATGAAACATCGGAAGAAGTAAAACACGAAGTCAAAAGTAAATATGAAGATAAAAAGACAATTAGCCATCCTTTCAAGAAACCCGCTAATTTCTCTTTAGATAAATCTAAAAAATTAATGCGTATTGGCGAAATACCACCTTACTCTTTAGATAGCATAGTAAGGCGTGCCTTACCATTACAAGAAACTCAAGAAGTGATGGAAGGCTTAACTATCGCTGCAAAAATGCATGCAGAGACTGCGCGCGAATTCAATTTGCAATCTAGCCAAATGGTTACGATTAAGCAAGGCAATGGCAGTGTGCAATTACCGCTTATGATTGATGAAAGAATCGCTAAAGGTGCTGTGTTAATAGCGGGTGGAATAGATGCAACCAATATGTTAGGTGATTTGATTGGCGAGGTAGAAATTCTATGAGCATGCTAGATACATTTTATTTCATCGCCATTATTTTATTAAAGATTCTTGCCATTGTAATTGGTTTAGTTGTGATCGTTCTTTACCTTACTTATTTTGAGCGTAAAGTGATTGGTTATATGCACTCACGTATTGGTCCTAACCGAGTTGGACCTCGTGGTTTGTGGCAACCCTTTGCTGATACGATTAAATTACTGACTAAAGAAATCATCGTTCCTACTTCTTCTAATCGATTTTTATTTTTAGTGGCACCTATTATCAGTTTTGGTACAGCACTCATTGGCTGGGCTGCTATTCCTTTTGATCAAGGTGTCGTGTTGGCTAATCTTAATGTCGGTGTTTTATATACTTTCACTGTTGCTTCCTTAGGTGTATACGGGATTTTAATTGCAGGTTGGGCATCTAACTCTAAATACGCCATGTTTGGTGCTTTACGATCCGCAGCTCAAGCTATTTCCTATGAAATTGCCATGGGATTTGCCTTAATCGGTGTCATGATGGCGGCAGGATCGCTCAACTTCCAAACGATAGTCATGGCGCAAACAGGTGGGTTTTGGCATTGGTATTGGCTGCCATTATTACCTCTTTTCCTCATATTTTGGATTTCAGGTGTGGCAGAAACCAACCGTTTACCTTTTGACGTTGCAGAAGGTGAATCGGAAATTGTAGCTGGTTTTCATGTTGAATATTCAGGCGTTGCTTTTGCTTTATTTTTCTTCGCTGAATACGTTAACATGACCATGATTTCTACCTTAATTTCCCTATTATTTTTGGGAGGTTGGTTGTCACCTTTCCAAGGTATTCCTTACCTTGAAACTTGGTTTGCATTTGTTCCTGGCCCTGTTTGGTTATTTTTAAAGGTCTGTTTCTTTTTATATTGTTACTTATGGTTTAGAGCGACTTTCCCGCGTTATCGCTACGATCAAATTATGCGCTTAGGCTGGAAAGTATTTATTCCAATTACATTAATCTGGGTAGTGGTCATTGCCCTTGCGGTTCATTTTCAGCTAAGCCCTTGGTTTTCGGCATGAAAAGCGTTCTGAGGTAATAAAGTATGTTACAACGCATGAAACGATTTATAACTAGTTTTGCTTTATGGGATTTATTAACCGGTATGAAAGTTACCGGTAAATATTTTTGGAAAAAGAAATTTACTATCCAATATCCTGAAGAAAAAACACCGGTTTCCCCCCGTTTTCGCGGCGTACACGCTTTACGTCGTTATCCTAATGGTGAAGAACGTTGTATCGCTTGTAAATTATGCGAAGCGGTATGCCCGGCATTAGCGATTTCCATCGATTCAGAAGAGCGTGCAGATGGCACAAGACGCACGACTAAATATGAAATCGATATGTTTAAATGTATTTACTGCGGTTTTTGCGAAGAAGCTTGCCCTGTTGATTCTATTGTTTTAACGAATATGAGTGATTATCACATTGAGGATAGGGGTGAGAATATCTTCACTAAAGAAAAGCTATTGGCGATTGGGGATAAATTTGAATCACAGATTGCTAAGGATAGAGAAGACGATAGTGGGTTTAGATAGCGAATAGGGCTGTTGGTGTTAAAACCTATAATGCATGTATGTAATCAGTGCTATGTAGGCTATGTAGTGAGAGTGTCATGCCAGCGTGCTTTTAGCTGGCATGACAGTGCGTAACGACACAACCGTGCGCTATATGACAAAGGGCAATAGACAATAGAGATAAAAGCGAGTATTTGAGAGATGACAGAATTATTAACGCCATTACATCTGATTTTTTTTGCATTCGCAGGCATGGCTGCGTTATCTGGCATAGCCGTTATCACTACTCGCAATCCAGTGCATAGTGTTTTGTCTTTGGTGGTAACCTTCTTTGCTATGGCTGGGGTTTGGATGATATTGCACGCGGAATTTTTATCCCTCATCTTACTCTTAGTTTACGTCGGTGCTGTCATGACTTTATTCTTGTTTGTTGTCATGATGCTAAATATAGATATAGCAACTAAGCGCCACACTTTCGTGCGTTACTTACCTTTCGGTATTCTTGTTGTACTTCTATTAACCGGCTTAGTTTTTATTGCCGTTGGTCCTGCTTATTTTGGCTTGAAAGAAATACCACTTCCTATGCCTTTACCGCAAAATTATAGCAACATCCAACAAGTGGGAACTGTCTTATACACAGATTACGTTTATCCATTTGAAATTGCCGGCGTTATTTTATTAGCAGCCATTATCGCTGCAATTACCCTTGCCCATCGCGGTCCTACTCGCCGCAAAGTGCAGCACGTCGATAAACAAAATGATGCCCGTCCTGAAAATTACGTGCGTTTAGTGAAAATGCCATCTCAACCTAAAAAAGGGGGAGTTTAATCTTGCCGTCCTTAACTGAATTTTTAATGCTAGCCGCTTTTTTATTCGGCTTAGGTGTTGCGGGTATTATTTTAAATCGTAAAAGCCTCATCACGTTACTTATGTCTATAGAATTAATTTTGCTAGCAGTGAACACTAACTTTGTTGCCTTTTCCTATTTTTTAGGCAATACCGTCGGCCAAGTATTTGTTTTTTTCGTGCTAACTGTTGCAGCAGCAGAAGCAGCAATTGGTTTAGCTATTTTAGTGGTGTTATATCGTAAACGGCATACCATTGCGGTTGATAACTTAGATGCTTTAAAAGGGTAAAAACTGTGGAAAATTTACTTATTCTTATCGCAACCACCATTATACTCTTACCACTAATTGGTTCTTTGGCAGCGGGCTTGTTAGGACGAGTACTAGGTGATCGCATCACGCATACAATAGCAATTAGCTTAGTCGGTATCGCTTTCTTATTATCTTGCTATTTATTTAAAGTAATTATTTTAGATGGCAATCCACCTGCAGAAGCAAGTTTATACACTTGGGCAACAGCAGGCATTTTACGTTTTGATATTGCATTATTAGTCGACCGCTTAAGCGTGGCTATGATTACTGTCGTCTCTTTTGTTTCATTGATGGTACATGTTTACACTGTAGGCTATATGGCAGGCGATCCTGGCTATACGCGCTTTTTTAGCTACGTCTCTTTATTTACTTTCTCCATGTTAGTTTTAGTGTTAGCGAATAACTTCCTCCTATTATTTTTTGGTTGGGAAGGGGTAGGCTTAGTTTCTTATTTGTTAATTGGTTTTTGGTTTAAACGAGAAGCGGCGAATTTTGGTAGTTTAAAAGCATTTTTAGTGAATAGAATTGGTGATATAGGTTTTCTATTAGCAATTGCTGCCGTACTTATGTATTTTGGCAGTTTAGAATACCGTCAAGTTTTCCAACAAGTACCAACAATGGTTAATCAAACGCTAGCCCTATTCCCTAATTATCCAGTGCCAGTTATTACTTTAATTTGTTTACTATTATTCATAGGTGCAATGGGTAAATCTGCCCAAGTTCCTATGCATGTGTGGCTTCCTGAGTCTATGGAAGGCCCTACGCCTATTTCTGCATTAATCCACGCAGCAACCATGGTAACAGCAGGTATTTACATGATTGCGCGTATGTCACCTTTATTTGAATATTCACCTGCCTCGCTTACTGTCATATTAGTCTTAGGCGGTACGACTGCATTCTTTATGGGCTTATTAGCGATTGTGCAAACAGATATTAAACGCGTCATTGCTTACTCAACGATTTCTCAATTGGGTTATATGGCAGTGGCATTAGGTGCTTCTGCTTACAATGCCGCTATTTTCCATTTAATTACCCACGCCTTTTTTAAAGCCCTGTTATTTTTAGCAGCAGGTTCTGTGATTGTTGCGCTTCATCATGAACAAGATATGCGAAGAATGGGCGGTTTAGCTCGTGCATTACCGATTACTTATCTCACTTTTATGATAGGTACATTAGCACTCTGCGCTATTCCTCCTTTCTCTGGATTTTATTCTAAAGACATCATTATTGAAGCAGTGCATTTAAGCCAATTACCAGGTGCAAGCTATGCTTACTGGTGCGTATTAGCAGGGGCTTTTGTGACGCCAGTTTATATGTTCCGCGCTTTATTTATGACATTTAATGGACCCGTGCGAATTGAAGCATCATTGCGTGATCGCATACAAGAATCACCTTGGGTCATTTTAATTCCGCTTATTTTATTAGCTATTCCAAGCATTATTTCAGGCCAAATATTAATTACACGCATGTTATTTTCCCATCCTACTTTACTAGGTAACAGTATTTTTGTTTTACCTGAACACAATGTATTAGGTGAATTAGCAAGTGAATATCCTGGTCCTTTATTAATGGCGCTAGAAGCAGGGACAACTCCAACCTTATGGTTATCCTTAGCAGGTATTGTCGTTGCTTGGTTGTTTGTTATCGGTTTTCCTCACTGGTCTTATCATCTTAAAAAACGATTTTCTCTCATCTATCACATATTACTGCGTAAATACGGATTTGATGATTTCAACCAAATCGTATTAGTGCGTGGCACGCGTGATGTAGGGCATGTATTTTACGATGTCAGTGATGTGAAATTGATTGACGGCGTCGTAGTCAATGGTTCAGGTAGATTAATGTTATGGTTTTCTAAAATGGGACGTCAATTACAAACGGGTTATCTCTATCATTACGCACTTTCCATGATATTAGGTATTGTTGTTTTCTTAGCTTGGTATGTTGGGGGCTTTTAACTATGTTTGAACATTTACCCCTTTTAACAATTTTAATTTGGTTACCCGTAATTGGTGCGGTACTTGTGTTATGTACAGGTGGTGATAAACACGCAAATACAGCACGTACGATTGCAGTCGTTGTGACGATTGCAAATTTATTATTGTGTATCCCACTTTACCTAGGCTTTGATGCTGGTCGTTATGATATGCAGTTTACAGAAAATCATTTATGGATTAGGGCTTATCAAATTTACTATGCCCTAGGTGTAGATGGTATTTCCTTAGTCATGATTATGTTAACCAACTTCACTGGTTTACTCGTCGTGATTGCAGGATGCACGGCAATTAAAGTGCGTGTCGCTCAATACATGGCTGCATTTTTAACCTTGCAAGGTATGATAGTCGGCGTATTTGCCTCCATGGATGCCATTTTATTTTATGTTTTTTGGGAAGGTATGCTTATCCCTATGTACCTCTCTATTGGTATTTGGGGTAGTGCTAATCGCTCTTATGCTTCTATTAAGTTTTTCTTATTCACCTTCTTGGGTTCCATACTCATGTTGGTGGCATTGATTTATTTATATAACCAAACTGGTAGTTTCTTAATTGAAAGCTATTACGGCTTACCATTTAATTTAACAACACAAAAATGGTTATTCCTCGCTTTCTTATTAGCCTTTGCAGTCAAAGTTCCCATGTGGCCAGTACATACTTGGTTACCAGATGCTCATACTGAGGCACCAGCTGGTGGTTCTGTTGTATTAGCAGCGTTAATGTTGAAGCTTGGTATTTACGGCTTTTTACGCTTTAGCATGCCTATTACGCCATTAGCTTGCGCTAAATTAGCAGGTGTCATGGTGGTGCTTTCTCTCATTGCCATTGTTTACATTGGCCTGATTGCCATTGTGCAATCTGACATGAAAAAATTAATCGCTTATTCGTCTATCGCTCACATGGGTTTTGCGACCTTAGGCTGTTTTATGGTTTACGACATTGTGCGCCATATGCACTCTTTGCAAGATGCTTACATGAGTTTAGAAGGCGCAGTCATACAAATGGTGGCACATGCCTTCGGTTCAGGTGCTATGTTCTTGGGCGTAGGGATGTTAGCTGATCGTTTTTATAATCATAGTCGTTTAATTAAAGACTACGGCGGTGTAGCAAATACCATGCCTATTTTTGCTGCTTTCTTCATGTTATTTGCTATGTCTAACGTCGGTTTACCTGGCACAGCAGGATTTGTAGGTGAATTCATGGTGATCATGAGTGCCTTTCAAACCCATTTTTGGATAGCTGCTTTTGCTTCGCTAACTTTATTATTAAGCGCTTCTTATACCTTATGGATGTATAAACGCGTCTTCTTTGGTCCTGTTAGCAACCAATACGTTGCCGGTTTTAAAGATATTACTTGGCCAGAAAAAATTAATTATATTTTACTCGCCGCCGGTGTATTTATATTGGGTTTATATCCCCAACCCATTATTGATGTTTTAAAAGTGACAATTGGCCATTTGTTATTACAAAGCATGCCGCCTGAATTGGCTGCAAATCTTTCTCAAAATGTATTAGTTGGATAGTGTTTAAGAGGTTTGTGAATGAATATTTCTATGCCCGATTTTTCGCTAGCGCTGCCAGAAATTTTTTTACTTTGTATGGCGTGCTTAATTTTATTAGCTGAAGTAATGGTAAAGGCGCGTTTTAAAGGCATAGTTTATGTATTAACTCAGCTTACGCTAGTGGGTGCATTTTTCTTAACCTTGCCGCAATTTAAAGAATACGCTGCACCTATTTTTACTTTTAGCGGCAATTACGTCGTTGATAAATTAGCTGTCTTATCTAAATTATTTATTTTTATGTTTGCTTTTTTTGCAC
>BMAH01000141.1 GCA_014132615.1 Gammaproteobacteria bacterium | reverse complement strand
GTATCATTCCACTGTACTGCCACTTCCACGGTCACATGGTCCTTTTCAGCAGTAAAATAAAACGTCTTTGGATGGATAACTGTTTTATTGCGATTTAAATCTTCAACAAAACCTTTTAATCCACCGTGATATTCAAAGTGATCTGTTTTTCCCGTACGTTCGTCTGTCAAAAATATTTTGATTGAGGTATTTAAAAAGGCAAGTTCGCGCAAGCGTTTAGCCAAAATATCGTAATTAAATTGAATATTCTTGAAAATTTCCACGCTGGGCTTAAAAGTAACCTCTGTTCCACGCTCTGTGGTTTCACCAATCTTTGCTAGGGGTGCCTTAGGATCACCTAAATGATAGTATTGTTCATGCACTTCACCGTGTATACGGATGACTAAATGCAATTGATCCGATAAAGCATTAACAACAGACACGCCTACGCCGTGTAAACCGCCAGAAATCTTATAAGAATCATTATCAAACTTACCGCCGGAATGCAGTACAGTCATGATTACTTCAGCCGCAGAACGGCCTTCTTCGGGGTGTATATCAACAGGAATACCGCGCCCATTGTCTTTTACTGTCACCGATTCATCAGGGTGAATGGTGACCCAAATTGTATCGCAATAGCCTGCCAATGCCTCATCTATGGAGTTATCGACCAACTCAAACACCATATGATGCAAACCCGTCCCATCTTCTGTGTCGCCAATGTACATTCCGGGACGTTTTCTTACTGCATCAAGGCCTTTGAGGACTTTAATCTTGGAGGAATCGTAATTTTCAGCTGTATTTATACTCACTTCATTTACTCCGTCATTTGTCCAACACTACCATGTTCCACGTGAAACACTTTCATCGCTACATTGAGTTTATTGACAAAATTACATATGGTTTCTTTTTCTATCGCTGTCATAAACACTTGTGTTTTTTGCCGGGCTAATAAGGAAATTAACTTTTGTTGACTCACAATATCTAACTCCGCCGGCAGATCATCTATTAAGTAAATTAAGCTCTTATTTGCTAGGCTAGCCAGCATACTTCCTTGGGCAAGTATCATAGCACAAATAAGCAATTTTTGCTGTCCTCTGGATAAAAAATGCTTTACAGGGATGTCGTCTATTTTCATTTCTAAATCAGCCCTATGCGGGCCAAAAGGAGTGTATCCATAGCGACACGCTTGGAAATAATCGTTGGCTAATACATCGGTGTAATCCATCCCTATTTCCCAGCCAGGTTGGTACTCTAATGTCAGATTGGGGATATTTAATAACTCATTCGCTAATTCCGCTAAAACTGGCGCTAATTGCTCGACATATTGTTTACGAAAACAATCTAATTCTTTGCCATACTGAGCTAATTCCACACTCCATATATCTAATTCTTTTTTAGGCCTTTTATCACGTAAAACGGCATTCCTTTGCTTTAAAACACGCTCATAATAGCGCCAACATGTTAAAAAGCTCTCTTCTTGGTAAAAAAGCCCCCAATCTAGGTATTGCCGCCTAA
>BMAH01000140.1 GCA_014132615.1 Gammaproteobacteria bacterium | reverse complement strand
AAATTATGATTGGCTCGCCAGGTGCATACGCCTTTTTGTCAGTGGTTAGTATGATGGAACCTGTGTGATAGGACAAGCAGATGGCTGCATTATTTCTGGACCAACAAAGGATGGAAGCCTTGCATACAAGACAGTAACATTTGCAGGCCTCAACTACAAGGTAACATATTCCGGACCTGACGCAGTCTTGGAAAAATTCTCAATCACACCATATCTTGATGAAGACGTAATTCCAGACTCTACTTGGGTAATTAATGTGGAAAACCACACTCCAGCCACAAAGCTGTACTACGAAATAGTATACAAGGAAATCCAGTAGGAAAATATTCTACCACACTTGGATGATACCATGAATGTCCAAGTATTGATGTTCAAGCAAGATGATCCAAAAAAATGCACAGCGGCAAAACTAGTAAAATTCAATCTGGCAAAAAGTGTCTCTAGGACAAAACCGAACACCATAATCTTGGATCCCTTTGCAAAGCAAACCTTGCTACACCGCGACTCTGAGATTGCTGATTCTATTACTGGAATTGACTGTTCTTGGAATTTGGCAGAATCTGCGTTTTCAAAAAGATTTGGAGGAATTGCAAGAAAGCTTCCACCATTACTAGCTGGAAACCCGGTAAATTACTCCAAACTTGGCAAGCTCACAACAGTCGAGGCAATCGCAGGAGGCGTCTTTATCATGGGATATGAGTCGCTTGCACTAGAACTACTGTCTAAATTCAGCTGGGGGCACACATTTTATGATCTGAATCAAGATCTGCTAAAGGACTACTCTAGGCTTGAACTAGAAGAGCAGATCCAGCCATTATTGCAAGAATATGGTATTGTGCAAAATATTGACTGAGTAGCAAATAAGCTATTCCGAGTAAGGATTTATTCAAATCCGTTTTGGGAGCGGTAGGTTAGAGATGGCTTCAGAAGCACCAACTGGATTTGCAAGGACTATGGGACTACTTGATGTGGTCATGGTTGGCGTAGCCGCTATGATTGGTGGTGCGATCTTTGTCCTTGTGGGTCCTGGAATTGGATCTGCGGGACCTGCCTTGATGATTGCATTCCTGTTAAATGGAATAATTCCGATATTTTCGGCATTTACATATGCGGAACTAAGCTCCGCCCTTCCAGATACTGGCGGTGGATATAGGTGGGTTCGAGAAGGACTACCAAGGCCAAATGCATTTTTGAGTGGATGGATGGCATGGTTTGCTCATACTATAGCCGGAAGCCTTTACGCAGTGGCGTTTGCATCATTTTTTGTCCATCTGCTCAAAATGATGGCAATTCTGGATGATACTGCATTCGTAGAAAAACTAGTCACGGCAG
>BMAH01000139.1 GCA_014132615.1 Gammaproteobacteria bacterium | reverse complement strand
GCTATAAATCAATGATTGCAAAATTTTATGTTGTTCATCTTCTCCAGGTAAAAAATAGTAACCATCTGTATGCCATCGAGGTGTTTCAAACAGTGGGTTAGGTTGTGAAGCTCTTATTACAACCCAGGCAGATTCTTTTTCCATGGTTTGTAAAACTTTTTCTACCAATTCAATGATTAATTGAGCAATTGGAAGGCAAATTTTAATGTCATTTTTCCCAAGAGAAAGAAGAAATTCATTAATTTCATCTAAGAGTTGAGTAAACTCACCATTATTTTCATAATCAGCACCTGGTTTCTCAATTTTAAGCTCATTCAATGCTGCCTTTTGCTCTTGAGTTAGATCTAAATCAAAATGTAGATAAGAAGCAGGTAAGCTTTTTTCTTGTGAATTATATGGAAAAATTTTTTGTTTTCGAAACATTTTATATACTCCCGCAACTAAGCAGTATAATATCCCAATTTCTTGCACTAACAAATTACAATAAGACCGAGGAGTACACCATGGATAGTCACAGAGATATAAAAGAAAAAATAGATTTTTTTGACGAAAGCGTGCCACTCGAAGTAAAAGAGGCTTTCCTTGATCAAATACAGCCCGAATTTTATCCTACTTTGCGTCTAGTCTCTAAAAACATAAAAGCTGTAATCGATGGAAGAAAAAATTTCGCCTTTTATTTTTTTACTGCTCATTCTTCTTCAATTTATATTTTATCTCCAGATAAAATGACTGCTTCTCATGTAAGAATGGGTAATCAACTTGTTTGTTTAGCAAAAGAAAAAATGTTTACTGGGGAAATTGAGAATGCAGAAAGTCTACTTAAAAAAGCAATCTGTCGATATGGATCTTATTTTGCTATGCGACTTATTCAAGCTTTATCTCATTTACCGGGAAAAAGAGATTATTTTAAGATAGATAATGAACTAGTGAATCTCTATACAGAGCAAGCTGAAACGGTGATAACAGAGGAGTGTCTTCACTATCCATATTACCAAGAAACGCCTCATTGCATAAATGATGTAATTAACGCACAGATTGTTTTTGCAAGACAGATTCGCGCACTTACACAGGCTGTAATTGATGTATATAGAATGCATAATGGGATTTCTATTGCAAATGGAAAAGAAGTAAAGTTAGGGTATCAAGGAATTCTAGGTAAGTTAGAACATGATGATTATATAAATGGATCACCTTCATTTTGTTTGAATTTTACTCAACTCGATGCAAATGGCTTATGGGGTTTTGCTTCTCCCAAAGCAGATTGGTATTGTAAGACACCAAATCACAAAAAATTTTTAGAGCTAGAATCAAGAATTGATGCATTAAAAATTGCTACCACACCAACTAATAACTTAAATAAATAAAAGTTAAATTTTTAAAAAATAGGTGAAGATTCTACT
>BMAH01000138.1 GCA_014132615.1 Gammaproteobacteria bacterium | reverse complement strand
ATCTTAATGCACTCTTTAAAGACTTAATCTATCCTGAACTTGTTAGGCAATTACTTCTCATGCCTCAATTACTTAATCTACCTTTTGAACAAATGCAAAAAATGGGAGCAAATGATATAAATGATCTTGTTGATAACTTAATATCTGATATAGCTAGCGAATTTAAAAAACAATTTAATTTAGTTATAGCTTATTCTAAAGTTAATTTATTAATGTCATTACAAGAAAGATGGCATCGCAATATTACAGTCATTCAAGCAAATAAACCCATAGAAACTTATAATGGGGATGAATGGCATGCGTTATTTAAAGATTTAACAATTGATAAAGTAACATTTAGTTGTCTTACTTCATCTAACCAATTACATGTTGAGGGAGATGAAATGGAGCATTGTGTTGGAGGCTATAGTTACGAATGTCTCTATCACCATAGTCACATTATAAAAATAAAAACTGAATCTGGTGAGCGCGCAACTTTACAATTAAATATGAATGAAAATGACATTTCTATCAAACAAAATAGAAGTAAAAGAAATAAATCTGTTTCAAAAGAAATTATAAATGCGACAGATAAGCTTATAGAATTACTTAATAAAAATAAAAACTTATTAAACCCCAAGCGTGGTGCAAAAATAGTGAAAAAACCAAGAGTAGTGCATTACAAATATCCCTACCCATTTTCAGATGAAACTATACAAGAACAAATTTATCAGGCTTATAAAAATGCAAAAGTTTTACCTACTGCTTTAGAAGCAAACAATTATAAGGAAATGCTTGAGAAACATAAAATAATCGAATTTATACAAGATAGATTACCAGGAATATATCAAAATAAGATGCTTGAATATCTACGGTGTCATCACTACCATGAAGTTGCAATATTTTTGCAATATAAAGACTATTGCCCAGTTATAGGAGCTCCACGGTCATTCCGTGCCGCTATTCACGAGTAAATCAGACATAAGGATCAACCGAGTATCCATAGAGAGGTTAGATTTGCCTGCAAAATATGTTCTTGATAATGTTGTGTCAATTCTGCAATATTATTTAGACATATAGGTAGATGGAAAAATTTTTATAATTTTATTAAAGTTAAACAACTACTTCAAAGCATAAGGATGAATTTATGAAGAAGAAATTAGTTTTGTCTTTAACCTTATTATCCCTTTCGTCAATAACATTAGCAGCTTCATTAACCAGCATGAGTGGTACGCAAGTCAAAAAAGCGATTACCGATAAGACCATTACTTCCATTTCAGATACTACCTTAAATGGTAAGCTCGTTGAAAATAGCTTTATTGGCTACTTTAATAAAAATGGTACGGTTGATGCAAAATTTGCAAATCCTCTTCCCGATGGTGCACCCCAAACTGACCAAGGAACTTGGAAAATAGCAACTAATGGCCAACTTTGTGTAACCTGGAAAAATTGGGATAACGCTAAACCAAGGTGCGTTACATTTTATAAACTTAAAAATGCAATGATAGTGGTTGGCCCAGAAAACATCTTTGAAACATTGTTTTTGGATATTAAAATCCAAGATGGCAATCAAATACCTGCTTAGCATATGTAATAAGGCTTCATTTTTAATGAAGCCTTTTCGTGATTAAAATTGTCCTTTGTAAATATCACAATGCCATTACAATTATAAGATATGCTTATAAGTAATATAAATATAATCAATTTATATTTTATGTATAAAACTGTTAGTTTTATCTCTAGGATTTTTATTAAAAGAGATAATGACTATGCAATCCACACACAATTCTTTCCAAGCAATTGGGCAGGCTTTAGCTTTAAAAATTTATGAATACGGCAAGAGTGATAATGACTTGGTTATGAGAGATAAATTGCTGAAATTCTTAACATTTATTCAATCTGAAGAAGCAGAAGCTTTAAAATATAGAGACGAAAAAGGAAGAGGACTTTTACAGATCGCTATTTTAGCTAATGCTGATGAGTTAATCGATACCCTTGTTGCATTGGGTTCTGATGTAGAAACAGATGACGCACAAGGGCGAAACGCTTTTTGGTATGCGGCTAAAAAGGGGGCTAAACGTTATTTATTATCTTTAGGTAAATACAGTGAGAAAGGGAAAGAAAAACAAGCTTCACCTTGGTTTGATTCTGACAAAAATGGCATACCTCCTTATTTTATTGCTTGTCAGGCAGACGATTCGATTTTAGAAATTTTTTTAAATTATCTCCGAGCGGAAGAGAAGGAAGAAAGAGATATCGATATCATTTCTCTTTTAGAACAGCGAGATGTTAAAGGCAATACATTTTTGCATTACGCTTGCAAATATAATAAGAAACAAGCAATTGAGAGTGTCATTAATTTAATAAAAGCATCCCGCTTAGTTAATGATGAGCAATTTAATTTATTTCTAAATCAAATGAATAAAGATGGATTTAATTGCATGCATTTTGCTGCAGAAAGAGGTAACGTAGAATTGCTTCCTATATTGATAGAGCATGGATTATATGATTTAGCAAAGGATAAAGAAGGTCTGACTGCTTTCGAACATTTAACAGACGCAGATTTACAATTATTAGTGGAAAGAGGCTATTTCATAAATAAAGTTATTTCTGAAAATTTAGCTATAAAATTAAGAGAGTTAATTGATCCTTTTAGCCCCGAAAGCTTTTTGATTACTTTCGTAATAAATGATAGCCATAAGAAATGGCGGTTTTTAGATAATGAGGAATTGCAGTCGGCATTGGAGAATAAAGCACATTTGTTATTGGGTGATTTTGACGAAAGGAAAATGGTATATATATGGGATAATTTAAGAGAAATTTGTAAGGAAACCCCTGAACTTTTACAGAGTTATAAAAAATTTGCCAGGAAAGTGAGTATTGCACGCAGCGATGGTTTAAAACAGCTAATTTTGGCTTCTAGGCATGTTGATAATGAGCTTCATAAAATATTAATTCAAGGTGAAAACATTTTACCGAAAGAAATACAAGACGAGTTGCATTCTTATACTGACTCTATCCCGCCAGAATTATGTTTAGTGAGAAATCAAATAAGGAGTATTACAGAAGAATTAGATAAACTTATACAAGGATATTCACCTTACACCCCTACACACTTAGAAACAATTTTATCAAAGTTAAAAATTTATTTAACCCTTTCTTCCTTGCCTGCTACTGTTGGGATAACTTTTGGAGGAGCAATAAGCTATATTTTAAGTAAAGCGGCTACTACATCACCTCTTATTATTGATGAGAACGCTCCATGGAAACCCGCCAGCTCTAATCCAGATTACACGATATTTCTTACGATAGGATCAATGGGTATAGGTATGCTGCCACTTGCTATTATAGCTGCTCTATTAGTTACTAAACTTTTTTATTCAAAAGTGAATGATTTTTTTGATCCCTTGAATCAACAATCAACTAAATCTATTCGCCAAACTTTATTAGCTGATATAAAAAATATTAACTTGACGTATGCACCAGAAAATTTTCAACCATTTATAAAAAGTCTCAAAGAAATCATAATAACTTTAGAAGGGAATATATTAAACAAAGATATGTTAGTTACATTAAATCAGTTAAAAAGTATTCTTACTAAGCTGCAAAAGAAATTATTTAAAACGAATACGCCTATAACGTTATTTAACCAATCAAAAAATGATGTAGAACATACATCTAACGACATTGTAATTAACATTGCTGAGGGAGATTTGGTGCCAATGCACGAAACACTGGATATCCAGGATGATTTGGATGAAGGAACGCCGCTCTTACTTAAAAGAGGAGCAAGATAAAGTCGTGTTTAATCGCAAATCAACTTTATGGGGTCATTATCTCAAATCTAGCTCATCGCACTAGCTTTACAATGGACTAAAAGGTGGAATTGCAATTAAGCTTCTATACAAATTAAGGAGCAGGTTCTGATCTTGGTCACAGATATCAAATCTCTCAATTGACCAGGCTCGGAACTTTACTGCATATAGCTTCAACTTGGTTTCGACATAACTCTAAATAATCGTCAACGGCTTTTTCAAAAGCTTCCAATAACACATTGGCATTAATCGCTTCATAGCTTACTAATGCTTTAATAAATTGGATTTTGCCATAAAAAATTAATTCTTTATCATCGAAATGCACAGAGCCATAATAGTTTTTATAATACATTAAGTTTTTCATCAAATGGGTCTTCAATTTATGAATGTTATTAACTAGCTTTTCTTGTCCCATCAGGTTGAATAGCTAATTTATAACCCAAACCTTTTAAAATTAATTCAAACGTACCTAGCGTAGGGTTACCCTTTTCTGAAAGCACATTATATAGATTTTGACGATTTAAATGAGTCTTTCTAGCAAGTTTGCTCATTCCGCCTTTTGCTTCAGTTATATTACGCAAAGCAATCAGTAATGCTTCTACATCCCCATCTTCATGGTATTCTTCCATCGCGAGACGAAGATACATATCTGCCTGTTTAGGTTTTTTAAGCGATTCAATCAATTCATCATGATAGCTCGCTGTATTTTTTAATAGTTTAGTTTTACTCATCGCTACGCTCCTTTAATTCATGCCAGTATGCCTTAGCGGTCTTAATGTCTTTAGTTTGACTTCCCTTATCCCCTGCACAAAGTAAAATAATGATTACTTCGTCATATTCTGCAAAATATATCCGATAGCCAGGCCCAAATGCTAAGCGTAACTCGGATACTCCTTCACCAACGGATTTACAATCTCCCATGTTACCTAATGCAAGTCGATCTAAACGTCGTCTAATTCTTAGACGTGTAGTGGGGTCTTTTAAGCCGTTAAGCCATTCCAAAAAAGGTATTTTCCCTGCAGGGGATGCATAATTCCGCAAAATCTTATTGTTATTTTTACGCATGTATAATTGTCGCATATAAGCGACATAATGTCAACGTATCATTAACGCTTCAATTTTAAGTCCTTTTGCTATAACAACATAAGAAAGTAAAAATATAGATGGGCATTTAAAAGAAAGGTATAAAACCACAAGAAAATATGAGAAATATATATGAAAATATTTACATAGATAGTTTGGACAAACTAATAGATACTTTTAATGCCCTCCAAGGGTACAGTTTATGAGGACAACAAGATGCTGTAAATTGATGTTAGCAACGCAATGAGGTTTCACAGGATCCCGTTAAAGGAGCAACGGAAATAGCCTTTAAATTATAAAGAGAGTAAAGTGAAATACCAAATAATCTAATTGTTTTTGAATATATCAAAGTGGCGATTGAACTATCTTCCTTATACCACTATCCGATAGAATGCAAAAAAGTTAAAGACACGATGCTATTAGAGATAGGTAATCTGTCAATGAAAAGGAGATTTTATGCAAAGGCAAGAAACTATTGATGAGAAACTAACTACAGATGCAGATAAGTTAAGTGAATACAATTACTTTCGTGACCCAGATTTAGATTTTAATTATTTTTCTATTGTTGGGCAGCTTAGCTCTGAGCTGGTAATTACGTTACATGTTAAAGGTGCTTCTTTATCTATTCTAAAAAAAATATATTCAGCAGGTTTTTCATTTAATTTTTGTGATGAGGACGGTAATACACCTTTAATGATTGCAATTTTACAAAAAGCTAAAGTATGCAATCTAGATGCTGTTAAATATAAAAATATCGTTATCTGGTTGTTAGAAACTTTTGAATTAAATCTAGATTTAAAAAATAACGCCGGGCATACAGCGCTCGAACTAGCTAAACAAGCAAGTGATCATGAAATTATCAATTTACTTAAACAATACATGCAGCATAAAGTCCTATTAAGCACTGGAAAAACAGCCCTTCATTTTAAAGCTAAAATAGATGAAACTGCGACTAAAGAGCTGACTGAAAAAAGGAAAAAAATCGTTAGATGGCATTAAGCAAATATTTTAATGGAATACAAAGATTTTAGCTTTCCAGGAGATGTAAATTTTATTTTACTACTTATTATATTCCTTCTAAGCGTAAACCGTCGAAACTTCACTCTAAGGAGCTATCATGCAAGGCCGTGATAAACCGAACCCTTTTAATGATCCTAAATTAGCACCCATCCAAAGAGTTAATCGAACAAGCAAAAAAATCGTCTGAGATCATTTATGATAGTAAAAGAGGTTTATATTATCTGACAGACGAGAAAGAGCCACAAAGTGATAACCTCAAATTGAGGTGCGGCCCCGATCCTGGTCAAAAGGTATCAAATCTATTTTTGAACTTATTTTGCAGTCCCGCCGAATGTTTTTAATAATTTCTTACCATCGATCCCTTTATAGTTTAACAAAACTCCATTTTTCAGCAGGTTTGACGTGAGAACAATAGCTTCCCAGATAAAGCTTAGATTAAAGTAGCGACCGGACACAGCTTCCGTACCTTAGGGGCCATCAAGGGCTGCAGCGGTTTTTGTCTTTTGGCCCAAGGGTACGGAAGCTGCGTTTCGCCGCCATTTCCCCTTGCGCGAAGGGGAAGAATCCTGGCACAGGGTGAAAAGCAGCCACCCAACTGTGTACAGTTAGGCGGCTATTCTTCTGTAAAATGCTACTTGTTGAGTAAGTCTCTATCAGTCAGGTTTAAAAGTCATTTTAAGCGGCGCATCTGCAATGATTGATAACACGTCTGTATAAATGATCTAACCCCGCTTCAGTAGACACGTAATTTTGATAAACTACGAGTCACTAA
>BMAH01000137.1 GCA_014132615.1 Gammaproteobacteria bacterium | reverse complement strand
ATTTTCTGCTTGTGTCCAATTGGTGGAACACCACCAATAGCAAATCCCGTCACCTCACGAGCAAAATCAGCATCAGCTTTTATAATTTTTTCTCCAATTATGTTTTCAACTATTTTCTCATTAACGCGATTAACGCCACTAGCTAAAATTAAAACAGGTTGGTTTGTTTTTTCAGAGCGAAATAATAATGATTTAATAATTTGAGCCACTTCACAACCAATGGTTGCGGCAGCCTCATTTGCGGTGCGTGTGCTAGAGGATAATTCTATCACTTCGAGTGTTAAACCTTTTTGAGATAAAACATCTTGTACGCTTTGTGCGCTTTTGCTTAGTTTTTTTGGCTCGTTTGTCATGTGTAAGTCTCGGGAATTGTGGGTATTGAGCGTTAATGCTTACAGGTTGCTAAGGTACCATCAAATTATGATTTGTTATTTTAAACCTACGTTTATCTTTCCATAAAGGCAATAAATTGACTATAGCTTGATCAAAAATGCTGCATTGTTTGATGAAATAGCCAGTTACTCCTATAATAGTCAATTTTAGACCAGTAGGTATCATCGTATGAATGGTAAGAATATCTTAAAAGCGCTAGCCATCATCATTGCGGGATTGAGCATGACGGTCACATATGCAAGCCCCAGCGCATCAAAAGTCCCCACAAAAACATCCGTTTCTATAGAACAAGAATTGCAAACATTTTATCAGCGACCCACTTTTTTGAAATTTATCTATCTTACGACAGATGCAGTCAATTGTTATCCGCAATCAGATCAGTCATTGTTAACCTTTTCCACCATGGCTATTGATAAGCATCCGGATTACGCTAAAAAAATAGCTGAGAACTTTGATAGTTATTCCTCCAAAGAAAAAGAATTGCTGGTTAAGTCTCTAATCGCTAGTAATAACAAAAGCGCGCTTGATGTTATAAATAATTCTTATCATTATAAAATTGAGGTGGCGCCGCAATTGACTGTGAAGACAATTAATACGCTAAACATCAATGATGATCCAAACAATCTAGATCGTTTGTGGGCAGCGTATTTTGCAACTGGTGATGATACATATTTATTAAAAATAATTCGTTATGTAAATGCAGATGATTTTATACTTATCGTTTCATACGAAATAATTAATAGAAAATATTTATGTGAATTTGCAAAGCAGCTTAACGATTCACCATGCGAATCTAACGCTGATCTTATTAAAGCTGTTGAAAAACAATATCCTAATAATTCAAAAAAAATGATTCAGAAATCGACCGCTGTTGCGTATGCGCTATGGTCTCTTGACTCAAATAGGCAACAAGATAAATTAATTGATAAAAAGGTAAAGCAAATTTTTGATAAAAATCCAGAATTAGATTATTGGAAAAAAATTAATCGAGCATTAAAATGATTTTACCATCATTAACTCTACGCATACTTTTATCATGAACCACCCAAAAGCTAGAAATGCTATCCTTAACTTTTTGCAAGAAGGAAGCTTTTACAGAAATCATTCACAGACAAATTTTATTTAAAATAGGTTTGATATAGCTTATTGGTAAATATATTTTTAGGATCGTAAATTTTTTTAAGTTTAATTATCTTTTCATAGCCAGGATATGCACGCTTAAACTGTGAATCACTCGCAAAATTTTGATATGGTAAATAATAATTACCGCCCACTGATAATGCGGCGTCAATTAATTTTTGAGTCCACAATTTAGCATGCATTACTTCGTTAGCCGATAAGCCTTGATTAAAATAGAGAACAACAGCAAAGCAATTCTCTTTTGCATAGGGCAATATAATATTTGATTCTGCAGGTACATAACGAATAGTGACATTAAGTAAATTGATATGGTTTTCTAAAATAATCGGGCGCAATGCCTTTATAAATTCAGTAAGTTGGCTAACAGGAATGAAATACTCTTGTAACCAATCTGCATTATATTTACTGTAGTGATTCGAAGCGAATTTAACTGGTTTTTCCATCGCATTATTTCTAGTTACAGTTCGATTATTATATACTCGCTTAAAGATTCGCTTCTCTGTATTCCAACGCAAATTTTTTCCTAATTTTCCCTGCCTCGATATATTAAATACTGGCGTGAGAATCGCATTCCACTTATCAGGATTATCCAAAGGAATAACTCCGTTTGGTAATTTTTTAGTATCAACATAGGTAATGACGTACATATCTTGTAAAAAATCCACATCAGGTACGATATTTAAATGCGCGTAAAATAAAGCCACCTCTTTCTTGCCTAATATATTTTCACGAAAATAATTTACGAAATTATCCAATTTTATTTCATGATATTGACTAACAAGTAAATCATTATCCGTCAATTGCAGCGTCACATCCGTAATCACACCAAATAAACCATAGCCACCTATTACTGACGACCATAATTTTGGATGTATCGTTGGCGTCACAGAAACTTTCTTTCCATTCGCGAGCAATATGTTAAATGCCACGATGCTATTTCCAACAGCACCTGCTCGAAAATCATCGCCATGTGCATTAACGCTAATTGAACCACCTACAGTGAAAATGTTAGGGGATTGCATTGATTTAATCGCTAAATTGTATCGATTAATATACTTTTGCAAATCTCCCCATGTTATTCCACTTTGTACGGTGACTTGTTTCTTTTCTTGGTCTATCTTTAAAACTTTATTGAATGAGAGCATATCTAGTTCGATTGCCTTAGCAGCAAGTGATTGACCACCTTGGCTATGTTGTTTGCCCATGATAGCGATTGGGAGATGCTGATTATTTGCTTTTTGGATGGCATTTAGCATATCAGCTTCGGATTTTATGTGTATCACGCCGGATACTTGTGTTGTATTGATTTGACCATTGTCGTTTAAAGTGATGGCAAAAGATGATGAAGTTAGAAATACTATTAGCGTTATTTTAAATAATTGATGAAAAGGCATTAGTTTTTAACATCCCTATAATATTTTATAAGCTTCTTCATTAAATAAGTGCTGAGTAAAATTATACATTCTTCCTTAATCTCCATAATCTTATCATTATGCTAGTATCACTTTAAAAAAACTGATGAGCAAAATATAACAACAAACAATAACAATCATAATTAAATCAAAAGCTTAACAGTATATTTTTGTATTGTGAATTCATGCGGTCTGTTGACGACGAGCGCTCCAAAAATGACTATACCACCTTTTGATATGGTACTGTTTTCTGGTACTATGCTACAATGAATAAAAAGCATCAAAAAACATTAGAGCAAATTTTTCAGCAGCCCGTACAAGCGGGGATAGCTTGGAAGGACATTGAAGCTTTATTGAAAGCCTTAAGTGCTGAAATATCAGAAGGAAGTGGCTCACGGGTGAGGATTGCGTTAAATGGCGTACGCGCAGTTTTTCATCGACCCCACCCTCACAAGGAAACAGATAAAGGTGCTGTAGTTTCAATGAGGCGATTTTTAAAAGAGGCAGGTATCAAATGTTAATACATAAAGGCTATATGGGTCATGTCGAGTTTGACGATGAGGCAGATATTTTTCACGGTGAAGTGATTAATACGCGCGATGTGATCACCTTCCAAGGAAGAACCGTTGCTGAAATCAAAAAAGCTTTCCGTGAATCAATCGATGATTATTTGGCTTTCTGCAAAGAACGCAATGAACAACCAGAAAAACCTTTTTCTGGAAAATTTAACCTTCGTCTTGATCCTGAATTACATCGCCAAGTTTATATTGCTGCACGCCAGCATAAAATAAGCTTAAATCAATGGATAGCTGAGGCAATTAAGCATCATATTCAAAAATAATTTCTGTCACACTAATATTATCCTGCAAATGCGATTATTAACGTAATAAGATGCGAAATCATCCAGTCTTGCCGATTGCAACACTGCTATCACCCATAAGCGGTTCGATAGCAATAAATTTAAAATAAAGGTAAATGGTGCGTTGCTTGTGAAGCTGAATCTCAACTTGAGACATGTAATCTTTTTTTGATTTATAAATCTCAGCAGCAGCCTTTATCACAGAAGGAGGTAATGGAACAACCTCAACAGATGCTGCTGACTAAAATGCCCCTAAATTGGGAAAGACCCGAAAGACCCTGATTATATTACGAAAGCTGGCGATGGGACTCGAACCCGCGACCTGCTGATTACAAATCAGACCATATACCTTCTTCATCATTCTCCAACAAACTTCACAGATAATCACCATATTACAAAAAACACTTATTTTTAGCTGAAAAATACATATTTCTTGCGTTAACAAAATTCATCGTTCATTATCCGTTGCCAGCGCTTTATAGGAACGTTTAAAGGAACGTTAAAATGAAAGTCAAAAATAACCGCTTCACCGACAAATACTTACAAAATTTAAAAGCTCCTTCTGAACAAAAGAAAGCTGTAGATATAAGGGAAAGAAGCGGTGAAGGATTTGGAATCACTCTTTTCCCTTCAGGAAAAATTTCCTTTATTTACATCTATCACTTTGGACGCAGAAAAAGACGAATGACTCTTGGCAGCTACCCTAACATGACGCTTGCCGAAGCAAAAAATAAGCATCGTGAAGCACTAGCTATTTTGGAAAAAGAAAAAGACCCAGCAGAAGAAGTGAAAAAAGAGAAATTTGAGACACAAAATGCCTCCGCTATCGCAGGTCTCATTGAAGAATACATCAACATATGGGCAAAACCCCGAAAGCGCTCTTGGGAAGAGGATCAAAGGATTTTATATAAAGACATTCGATCTATTTGGGGAAAAAGAAAAGTTATAGACATTACCAAACGTGACGTTGTGCTTTTACTGGAAAGCATAACAAAACGAGGCGCACCAATTGCTGCCAATCGTACATTGGCTTGCATAAGACGCATGTTTAACTTTGCCATTGAACGTGACATTGCCACAGCTAATCCATGCGCAACTGTTAAAGCACCCGCAAAAGAAAACCGCCGCGAACGGTTTCTCTCCTCCGATGAAATAAATACTTTATGGCACAAATTACAAGATGCGCCTATGTCAGAATCAACAAAACTTGCACTTAAACTTCAATTAACAACTGCCCAAAGAAAAGGAGAAATAATATCTGCCGAATGGAAGGATATCTGTCTAATTTCACGCATTTGGACTATACCAGCAGAAAAAGCTAAAAATGGAAAATCTCATCGCGTAACCCTTAGTGACTTAGCAATTTCCTTGATAAATGAAATTAAACAAATCAGTGAAACGTCGCGTTGGCTATTTCCAGCAGCACAAACAGTAAAAGAAGATACCCACATGACTGGCGAAGCGGTAGATCATGCTTTGCGGCGCAGCAGAAACGTATTCTCAACGATCGAAAATTTTAGCCCACACACACTAAGAGCCACTGCCGCAACGCACATGGCATCTATGCGTATTTCTAGCGAAATTATTAGCCGAATCTTGAACCATGCAAAAAGAGGGATCACCGAACAGCATTACAACAAATATGATTATGACGATGAGAAACGTAACGCACTTGAAAAGTGGGCATTCCGATTAGAAGAAATTATTGCCAAAAAATAACAGATAAATTTTGGAGCTTTATATGAATAATGATCCTTCATCAATAGAAAAATATATTGATGATTTACAATACCATCTTGGTAGCTCCTGGAAGCACTCCGTTAATGAAGTGCGGAAAAAGCATTTTCTGAGCAGCAAATCAGATTTATCAAAAGCGTATCTTTCTATCCATTACTCTGAACAACAACACGATGTATTTAAAAAGGCATTTGAAACAATATATCAAGATAGAATATTACTAAACCAACTAGTCGAGTTGGAAAAAGAAAAAAATATCAATCTTAAATAAGATATCTTCTTTAAAAAAAGATGAGATTAATAAACTTCTTGAAACAAGCATAAGGCAATTCGATTCGAGCAATAGAAAGATACCATGGTCACTTGAAGAACATAAAATCAGCACAGAAATCACAATCAATATATGTGAATTACATAATTTCTCCACATATGCCATCCCTAAAGGGAAAAATCATAAACAATCTCGGGCAAAGTTCTATATCAACCGTCTGATCGGTATGTTTCATGAAATGTCAGGAGAGCTTCCTGAGTGTAAACACAACCGAGATGATTCTTATTCTGGCAATGTATACAACTTCATACTTGATAGCATAAAACCACTGCGAATGCTGAAGGTCAATATTGGGGCAGATAGCACAATAGGAAGAATAACGGCAAAAGCAGTTGCTGACTACAAAAAAATATTAGACTCACTTAATACACATTCATAAATAATATAAACATTTGAATTGCGGGATAACAAAAATAAATCAGCGAAAAAAGTAGTCCCGTTACAAGCATTAACATGCATGGATAATCAAATCTACCCTTACATATGTAAGGCGCATTATGAAGATATATAAAGGAGTTAACATGCAAAGAAAAGCTGCTCAATTCATTCGATGGCCGGGTTTAAGAAGATTATTTGACGACAACATCTCTCGTAGCACCATTGATAGATGGGAAAAAGCCAAACAATTTCCTGCCCGCATACGCATTGGCAAAAACTCGGTGGCATGGAACTTAGATGCCGTGGAACAGTGGATACAGGAACGTTCAAAAAATGTCTGATAGGAGATGAAAAATGAGAGGATCAAATCTAAAGCCGCTGTTGCGAGCAGCGGCTAAAGTTAATATCAAATCTAACGCTGGCAATTCTAATTTAACTTTCTTAATAAGAAAACGATTAATTGGCCTTGCAAATCGGGTGAAAAGTGAAGCATATCAACTTCACTGCAGTGGTGAAATCCTAACCCAATTTCACCTTGAAATTGATCAGTTACGTTTAATGGCAAAACTAGGAGGTGATTTATGATCACTTCCTATAAGATACCACCTCGCTATCTCAGCAAATTCATATCGAAGAAATTCGACCCGATCTTTGTTACCCGCGACCCCAGATGTCTAATTTATATTCAAAAACTCCGTGGCACCTGTTTATTTTGCGATCAGAAAATTAACGCACAAAAGTTTGACCTTAGCATCTGCTATCAATGCGAGGTATGGGTTTTATATTCTGAGGACTCATACGAAAAACAGTCATTAGAATTAGGTCGCACCATACAGCGCACAGGAGCTAAAAAAGTACTGGTTGTTCCCTTCCCCATCACCATGCCTATTAGGGAGCAAGAATAATGAGCGCCTTATCGTCAAGCATGGTTGAATTACCATCAATCGCTGAAGCAGATGCATGGGAAGACCCTATCCCTTTCGATGAAATTGAAACCCCTGACATTCCATCCATTGTATTACCTCAACCATTTGCTAGCTTTGCCTCATCTCTAGCTAACGAAACCGAAACGGCCGAATCTCTTTCCGTCATGACAATATTAGGAGTACTGTCATCGGTACTTGCTAAACGATTTACAGTCAGCCCCAAAGAGGGTTGGAATGAGCCTATAAATATTTACACTTTGATTGCATTGCCTCCGGCTAACAATAAAAGCCTCGTCCTTAAAAGGTGTACCGAACCATTAATTCTTTGGGAAAAAGAACAAGCTATATCGATGGATTATGAAATTAAGCGCTGCCAATCTCAGAGAAAAACTGAAGAAAAAATTATTGAAGGTTTAAGAAAAAAGGCTGCCAATGCTGATGACTATGCAACCCAAAGAACACTGATCGAACAAATCTCGCAAAAAGAAGCCAATCTAATTCAAGTACCAATTCTTCCTCAATTATTTGCTAACGACACTACCCCAGAAGCACTTATAACAAGCGTATACGAACAAGAAGGACGTTTTTCTATTTTCTCTGATGAAGGTGGTGTTCTGGAAACATTGGCCGGCCTTTACAATAACGGTAATGCAAACATTGATATCTTGTTAAAAGGAATAGATGGTGGTGAGCTACGCGTTAGGCGCAAAGATCGTTCAGTTAATCTAAATCCATACCTAACCATTGTTTTAGCTATACAGCCGGCGATTATACAAACCATTTCTGAACGGCGATCGTACATAGGAAATGGGGCTTTAGAGCGTTTTCTATATGTAATTCCCAAAAGCAAGTTAGGATATCGCTCGCATAATAATCCTTCGATGCCCAAACATTTTACAGAAGATTATCACCTCAAAATAACATCATTATTGGCTGGTAATTATAAAAACCAAACGGCTCATCAATTAACCTTATCGCCTCAAGCATTAAAAATATGGCGTGATTTTCAAAGACAAATTGAATGTGAATTAAGACCAGAGGGAAAGCTTGCTGCTTGCCAAGGCTGGGGTGGAAAAATATGTGGATTTACTCTACGCATAGCGGGGTTATTACATATTGGTCAATATGAAACTAAAAGTGATGTCATAAACGAAGACACCATGGATAAAGCGGTTTTTATTGCTGATCTTCTTGTTGATCATGCCGTTGTTGCATATGGCTTGATGGGATGTGACCAATCAATCCAAGATGCCAAAGAAGTATTTTACTGGGTTACTTCAAAAAATAAGTCATCTTTCACAAAAACAGAAATTTTACTCGCATTTAGAAATAAAAAAGCTGGTAAAGCTGATCGCTTAAATAAGGCATTAGAAGTATTAACTAACAGGAACATTTTAAGTATCCCTATCGAGTTGCCCACAAAAAAGCCCACAATCGTTCATCATGTTAATCCGGCAATTCTTGGAACAGTAAAATGAACAAGTCATTATTTATAAGAATTAGTGAAATAAGAGATAAAAGACCCTTGGGTTTGAACTCAATTTTCACTTTTTTCACTTCTTCTTGGCATAGTCATTCGTATAAGGAAGCCATATGACCAAAGATAATTTAGGAAAAGAAAAAGCGATTAGCCAAACAAAAAAGCGTCTCTGTAGTGTCATAAACTCTGCATTTACTATTAATACCCTTTATAACAAAACACTTGATATCAGTACTCTTTTAGATGAATTACTCGAAAGCACGAAGATGATACGCAATGACAATACAAATGAAATTGAAATGATACTTATTGCCCAAGCAAAGACGCTTGATGCCTTGTTCCATAGACTATTAACCGAAATGATAGATTCCGAATATACACCCAACCTCCAAGCTCTTGGCGACATTGCTCTGCGCGCACAAAACCAATCAAGACGAACGCTAGCCACCTTGGCTGACTTAAAATCTCCCAAAAGAGCTACTTTTATCAAACAACAGAACAATGCTATCAATCAGCAAGTGAACAATAACCCAGAAAAATCTAAAATTTCTGGAAATTTAGCAAACGAACTGATATCAGAGGTGGGTTATGAGAAAGTGGACACAGTCAGAACGGTTGAAGCAATCTCAGCTGGCAAAAAATCAGAAGCTATGGCAACACTCGACAGGACCAAAAACGTCTCAAGGGAAAACCCAAAGCAAGATGAATGCCTATAAACATGGTGGGAGATGCGCTGAAGTAAGAGAAATTTTAAAGGCGATTGCATCATATAAACGCGCATTAAATCAAATTTAATTTGGAGTTTCTTGATGAACTTGGAAAAATTGTTAGTGGCTCTCGAAGAATTAATGAAGGAAAGAGAAATAATAAAAAATGATTTTCATTGGCTCATTGAATATGACGAACTTTCAAATATTATTTCTGAAATTCTCAATACAACGTACCAATATGTAGG
>BMAH01000136.1 GCA_014132615.1 Gammaproteobacteria bacterium | reverse complement strand
ATTTTATACCTTAGCATTATTTAGCAATCAATTAACCTTACTGAAGAAGCTCACAAAAACATTACACTTCAACCAAATGATAACTATAGGCTTAGCAGTTCAACAAAATAACTTACCGCAATTGATAAAGATGCTCCCCTATTTTGCAAAGCCATCTTATGTTAATGATGAGCTGCTAAAAAAGATATTATTGTTAGCAATTATTCAGAACAATGAAGAAATTGTTAAAACTATTTTAGATACTTATCCTAAGTGCCTCGCGTTTTTAACTAGTCGGAATAAATTTTTAATACCAATATTAACTAATTGTCCTAACTTAACTAAAGTTATCGTTAGTAAAATAATGCTTGCTCCATTTAATGTGTTAGCGCGATTAATTCATACACTTAAAGAGTTGTATGACTGGGGATTACCTATAACTCAGTTTTTAATAAATAAGGTAATTAAGCATGAGAATTTACTCCTATTACAAATTTTTATAGCGATTGGTTTTGACCTTACTGCATTAAATAAAAAAGGCCTAACACTGTTCGCATTAATCAAAAGAAGTGCCATGAGTGAAGATATAAAAGCGCAAGCACTTAATATCTTAGCTTGTGAGGAAAAAATACAAAGTGCTTTAAATTTAAAAAAACCTTGGGTAAGCATGCCCTTTTTTGCTTCTTATGAGTCCCAATTTGCGTTAAACATAACGCAAGCGGTAGATTTAAATCCCGATTATTTCATACTGCGGATTAAGTATCTTATGAAATACGACGAGGATAATCCTAAGGTTAAATTAATGCAGTCTTTGGAGTCAGTGAGGAAATTAATTGTTGAAGAGGAAATGCTTAAGTTTAATTTAGCATCAGGAATGTAGTGCTCTCATCAAAGTATTATAAAAAATGATAATTTATACCTACTCTGATACTCCAAATAGAAAGTGAAAGAGAAGTATTAGTTGTGGCACTTCCCCAAAGAGCAGGAGGTGATACCGATTCATTAATTTGTGCAAGCGTGACTGGTACATTGAAATTATTCAAAGAATAGTAAGTGTATTCAAACATCGTGCTCCAATTGGGCTTAAACAACCATTCTATTCCAGCGCCTGCAGTCCAACCGGCTAGCGTTTTAGTGGTGTTATTTTGGGCGGAGATAGTTGGAAAAACTAGCGGTCCTAATGATTCTTGGGCGGTCCAAGTGGTGTCTAAAGTAACATTACCATAGGCAAAGCCGCCTGTGGCATAGAGTAATAAAGTTGTATCATAGAGATATCCTAGACGAGCACGCACAGTACCTAGAAAATTAATACTTTCTTTAACTGCCAAAGATCCCGCATAACTCTCATCAAAATCAACTAAATTGACAGCCTTTTGCAAAGTAGTCGTATTGTTTGAATTAGTTAAACCATCGAAATCAACATGTAATCCCACTAAGACTCGATTGGCTTCATAATTGTAACCAACTTGTCCTCCTCCAATAACGCCATATGCATTAAGCGAAGATTTGTTAGTAGCCATTTGAGCTAAAGCATTAGCAATATTGCTAGCGCCTAATTCAAATTCTGGATTGATATAACTAGCAGAACCAGAAGTGGAAACTTTATTAGTTTGAGATCCCCAATATCCAGCGTTACCGCCAACGTAAAAACCATTCCAACTTCGCTCTTGGTTAAGGATTTTTGTGTTAGCAGAAAATATAAAATTGCTATAACAAAAAGTTGTGACGACTACCAATGAAAGGGCTAATTTTCTCATCATTTCTCTAAGAAACTCCTTTTCTCATTCTTATGTTTGTCCTAAAACATGAGGCGAGAGAATATTAAAATTGTGCCAAAAATTGAGGCACACTCATTTGTGTACCAGGTAAATTATTATAGAAAACATCGCCTGGGTTAACAGGTATCATATACGACCAGTGAGTTAAACCATTAACACCGTCTTGTCCGCTATTCATTTGCATAGTGAAAGAACATTGACCGCTGCTTTTTACACTCATAGTACCTATACCAGTAACAAGATCAGTGCTTGTTGAAGCGCCCGAATAAAAAGTTATAAATACTTTCCCTTCTGAAGTCACTGATCCTATTAAATGCCTTTGGCTTAATGAAGCATTATCAATAGCAGTATAAGACTCTCCAGCAAAATATCCTTGGTTATAAGTAGAAATCACCCAAACTGTCTGATCAGAGACGGCAGCAATATTTCCATTGTTATAAAGATAAGCAAGCAATGTTTGAGGAGGAACTACCCACGTCGAATTTTTAAAACAATATTGATATGGATCAGCTGCATTAGCGGTGGATTTAACTTCAGCTGCGGGCTTATCAATTGCATAGGCGGCTGATAATAAATTTAGTAGCGCGATAGGCAGTAAGGTCTTATAACTCATTCATCATCCTAATAAATTAGATCCTACCAAAGGTTACTTGAAGACAATAAAACTCAAAAATTTTCTTTTCTAACTAAGTCTTTAAGGTGAAAATTGTGCGTTTGTTTATACTGCCTACCCACAGTGGTCGAATCCATCCAGTAGAAAGCAAGCGCTTGAATATGTATCCATTATTTGGGTTGTCCATAGTTTTGCCACTAATGATAATAATAAATTAAAGTATTAGGCTGCCTTAATGCCTCCTGTATTTTCCAGCAAGGTATATATGCGCCCAAGGTAAAATTATGTATTTGCTTCCTTTGCTCAATCATGTAC
>BMAH01000135.1 GCA_014132615.1 Gammaproteobacteria bacterium | reverse complement strand
TCTAGGCACAATACAGCGGCTTCTTTAAAAGGAGAAGGAAAAAAAGCAGAAGCAGCATGGGATTGATGATGTTGAGTAAAAAGTAATGGCGCAGTCAATTTTTTATTTTTGTTTAGTAAGTTCAATTCTTTTTTTAAATTTTTCTTTAAAAATAATTTATCTTTTAACCAAACCGGCATGGCGTGCAAAAAAGAAGTAAAACCGCGTGGTGCTAAGTTTAAATACGTTTCTAATAATCTATCAAAAGTGAGCAGCGGTTTATCGTAAAAAACAACGTAATCAACTTCATCTAGGTGAATATTACCCGCTTGTAATACATATTGTATGGCTTGTTTTGGAAAATTCGCATCATGTTTGATGCGTGAGAAGCGCTCTTCTTGTGCGCAAGCAATGATATTGCCGTCTTGAATTAATGCTGCAGCACTATCGTGATAGAATGCGGATATCCCTAAAATGTTCATTTTTCTTCCTGATTAAACCGCTTTTACGGAAAAAGAGTATAAGAAGTCTCTTATGCTTATGCTAGTAAAAATTATGGTTATTATGAGATAGCAGGCTAGTCTCAGGTAAAAATTGAGTAAACGTTGATGGGTAAGGAATTGGTTTTTTGTGCTCGCCAAGTTTTTGAAAAAAGTCATTTTAGGAATCTAGCAGATTGGAATAAGTTTGCAAACATGGAAAGAGTAGAATTTAACTTGACGTCACAATGAGACCTCAGCTATTTTTACGCTCTGCTAAGGATTAGAAAAATGGAATGATATATGAAGGCTGTTATATTAGCTGGTGGATTAGGAACTCGTCTTAGCGAAGAAACAGAAGTAAAGCCCAAACCGATGGTTGAAATTGGCGGCAAGCCAATTTTATGGCATATCATGAAAATTTATACCGCTCACGGTATTACGGATTTCATTATCTGCTTAGGCTACAAAGGGTATGTAATCAAAGAATATTTTGCAAATTACGCATTGCACATGTCAGATATTTCTTACGACATGCAAGAAAACCGCATAGAAATTCATCAAAATAATGTAGAGCCTTGGCGGGTCACCTTAGTAGATACAGGTGAAAACAGCATGACAGGCGGCCGTTTAAAACGAGTAAAAAAATATTTAAATAATGAAGATTTTTGTTTTACCTACGGTGATGGGGTTAGCAATATCAATATTAAGCAAACCATCGCTACGCATAAAGCAAATAAGACATTAGCTACGGTAACTGCTGTGCAACCACCTGGACGTTTTGGTGCTATTAAGCATAATGGGCAGCAAGTTGTTAGTTTTGAGGAAAAGCCTCGCGGTGAAGGAGGTGCATGGATTAACGGTGGTTTCTTTGTTTTATCACCTAAGGTGTTAGATTACATTGCAGATGATAGCATTTCATGGGAATTAGAACCCATGCGGCAATTAGCAGAAGAAGGGCAAATGTCAGTGTATTTTCATGACGGTTTTTGGCAGCCCATGGATACATTGCGTGATAAACGTCAATTGGAAGACTTATGGCAATCCGGTAATCCGCCTTGGAAAATATGGCAATGAATAAATCATTTTGGGTAGGTAAAAAAGTATTTATCACAGGCCACACAGGATTTAAAGGCGGTTGGTTAACCACGTGGTTAAAGCTATTGGGTGCATCCATCACAGGTTATTCACTACCGCCTGAAACCCAACCTAGTATGTTTGAATTAGCCAATGTTGCTCAAGGCATAACGTCAATAAATGGCGATATTTTAAATTCAGCCAATTTGTTAAAGGCAATGCAAGAACAGCAGCCAGAAATTATTTTTCATTTAGCCGCACAACCTTTAGTGCATTACTCTTACGAAAATCCTTTGGAAACTTATACAGTCAACGTGATAGGCACTGTCAATTTATTGGAAGCGATACGTTCTGTTAAAAGTGTGAAAGCGGTCATTGTAGTGACTAGTGATAAATGTTATGAAAATCAAGAGTGGGTATGGGGTTATAGAGAAACAGATTCCATGGGCGGCTTTGATCCTTACAGCAGTAGTAAAGGTTGCGCAGAATTGGTTGTTTCTGCTTATAGGCGTTCGTATTTTAATCCCGCTCATTACGATAATCACCAAGTTGCCCTTGCTACCGTGCGAGCTGGTAATGTGATAGGCGGGGGTGATTGGGCTGCAGCGCGTCTTATTCCTGATTTGGTAAGGTCCTTTATAAAAAATGAAACAGGTGAAATACGGCATCCGCGTGCCTTTAGGCCTTGGCAATATATACTCGATTTATTGCAGGGTTATCTCATGCTGACTGAGAAGCTTTGGTATGAAGGAGCCACTTTCTCTGAAGCGTGGAATTTTGGACCCAACGAAGATAATGTGAAATGTGTTTCATGGATTGCGGATAAATTAGTAAGTTTGTGGGGCGAAAACGCTAAATGGTCATTAGGCGAAAATGCACTTTTACATGAAGCTAAATGCCTTAAGCTAGATTGCAATAAATCACGTACTTTGTTGGGCTGGGAGCCGCAAATGAGTATAGATGATGTACTAAAGACAACGCTAGCCTGGTATCAAGCACATCACCACCAACAAGATATGGTGAAATTTACGGAACAGCAAATTCAAGAATATGAAAGTAGAAGGGGTCATTAATGGAAAGCGTCAGCTGTCGTTTTTGCACGGAGCAACTTGACAATACGTTTATAGATTTAGGTACATCTCCCCTCTCAAACGCTTATCTAAAACAAGCAGATTTGTATAAGCAAGAGGTGTTTTACCCTTTGCACGTGCAAATTTGTGATCAATGCTTTTTAGTTCAGCTTCCCCAATTTGAAGCACCAGAAAATATTTTTAAAGATTATGCTTATTTCTCTTCATACTCAGATACCTGGCTTAAACACTGTGCCAGTTACCGCGATATGGTGATAGCACGTTTTAACATTAATTCTTCATGGCAAATAATAGAAATTGCAAGTAATGATGGGTATTTGTTGCAATATTTTAAAGAAAAATCCATACCTGTATTAGGTATTGAACCTGCTGCAAATGTCGCTCAAGTTGCGCAAGCAAAAGGTATCCCTACCATTTCTCAATTCTTTGGTAAAAAAAATTGCGAGTGAATTAGTAGCAGAAAATAAGCGGGCTAATTTGCTAATTGCAAATAACGTATTAGCACATGTACCTGATCTTAATGATTTTGTAGCAGGTTTAAAAATGCTACTCGCTAAAGAAGGCATTTTAACCGTTGAATTTCCACATTTATTGCGCCTCATTGAGGGTAATCAATTCGATACCATTTATCATGAACATTTTTCATATTTTTCTTTTTTAACGGTGCAACAAGTATTTGCTAAACATGACATGACTATTTTTGATGTGCAAGAAGTGGCGGTGCACGGTGGGTCATTGCGCATTTTTGTTAAGCATACAGAGGATAATAGTAAAGCAATCACAGAGAATGTGAATGCGTTACTGGAACAGGAAAAAGCATTAGGGTTGGATAATATTAAAACGTATGCGCAATTCGCTAATAAAATTGTGAAATTAAAACATAGTTTGTTGGATTTCATACTCAATGCAAATAAACAAGGAAAAGTAATAGCAGGTTATGGTGCGCCTGCTAAAGGAAATACCTTATTAAACTATTGTGGCATTTTTTCTGATTTTCTACCTTTCACAGTAGATAGAAATCCGCATAAGCAAAATCATTATTTGCCTGGCACACGTATTCCTGTATTACATCCTGATGTCATTAAAGAGAAAAAACCGGATTATTTGTTGCTATTGCCTTGGAATTTAAAGCAAGAAATCATGGAGCAAATGGCTTATATAAAAGAGTGGGGGGGTAAATTTATTGTTCCTATTCCTGAGTTGCAGGTTATTTAATGCTGTTTGAGGAAATGAGTTTGGCGGGCGCTTATATCATCACTCTTCAACCTAAAGAAGATGAGCGTGGATTTTTTGCTAGAAGCTTTTGTAAGCAACTCTTTTCTGAAAAAGGGTTGCATAGTGATTTTGTGCAATGCAATGTGTCTTATAATCATAAAAAGGGCACCTTACGCGGTTTGCATTATCAACAAGCACCGTTTGGTGAAGTGAAAATAGTGACTTGTCATAGAGGCGCCATTTACGATGTAATAGTTGATATGCGCATTGATTCTCCTACTTATAGAAAATGGATAGGCGTAGAATTAACTTCACATAATCATCAATCACTTTATATTCCTGAAGGATTTGCTCACGGTTTTCAAACATTAGCGGATGAAACAGAAGTGTTTTATCACATGGGTAATTATTATCATCCGCATGCAGCGCAGGGCATACGTTGGGATGATCCCGCTTTGGCTATTAACTGGCCTGAAGAAGTGCAAATGATGTCTCAGGCTGATAAGCAATATCCATTGTTAACGTTATGAAATCTATCTTAGTGACGGGTGGAACAGGGTTTGTAGGTAGACATGTGCTAGCTGCCATGGCTAAGCAAGATATTGAAGTGCACGTTGTTACTTCATCCAATCAATCCATTTTAGTGTCAGAAAATATCAATTGGCATCATCTAGATTTACACAATACCAGCGCTGTGACGCAATTATTAAAAACTATAAAACCTAGTCATTTATTGCATCTTGCTTGGTTTGCCAAGCCAGTTGAGTATTGGACGTCTTTACAAAACACTAATTGGCTAACAAGTAGTTTACACCTATTAACCTCGTTTATAGAAAGTGGTGGAAGCCGTGCTGTGCTTGTGGGTTCATGCGCAGAATATGATTGGCAATACGAGCATTGTCATGAGATTGATACACCTTGTATACCAAAAACGTTGTACGGTTCTGCTAAATATGCCTGCTATTTAATGAGTAAAGCAATTGCGCAACAGTCCTCACTCTCGTTTGCTTGGGCTAGATTATTTTTTTTATTTGGCCAGTATGAATACGCAGATAGGCTTATTCCCTCCGCCATTAAAAATTTAAAGCAAAAGACGGTATTTCAAGTTAAAAATGGTGAGCAAGTTAGAGATTTTATGTATGTAAAAGATGTAGCGAGTGCTTTGCTTGCCCTGCTAAATAGTAAAGTACAAGGTCCAGTTAATATAGCTTCGGGTAAGCCGTTATCTATTAAACAATTGTTAGATAACATGGCAGAAAAGTTAAATGCTACTCAATATTTACAGTATCAACCTAATCAATCAATACAGGATGCAATACTAACGGCTGATATAGGGCGTTTGAATAAAGAAGTAAAATGGCAGCCGCAGTATTCGATTCATTCTGCCTTGGAAGACAATATTGCATGGTGGGAGAAGCAATTAGCATGAAAACTAATTCTTGTTTATATATCTCTATGACAGGGATGACAGAAGCATTAGGTGAATCTCAAGTTGTGCAATATATAGTGGAATTAGCAAAAGAAAATCATATTTTTCTTTTATCATTTGAGAAGCCAACCGATACTCAAAAGTTCACTCACATAAAAAACAAATTACAGCAGGCCGGTATTACTTGGCGGTATTTTACTTATTCTAATCGCTTTGGATTAATGTCAACAGCTTGGCAAATAAGCCGCGCTTTAATGTTGTTAAAAAC
>BMAH01000134.1 GCA_014132615.1 Gammaproteobacteria bacterium | reverse complement strand
ATTAATAGACTTTCCCTCTTTTTATAAGAGTACTTGAGAGGTCGGCGATGGCAGAAGTAACAGTAACTAGAGACGACCAGAAGGGCCAATTGGCTTTATTAGAACAATACGCTGCGGCGACTAAAACTAAACTTATTTCAAGTCCTGCTGACCTTGATACTAAAGACAAGGTCATGGATGAAATGTTAGCTTGGTGCAAAGAACAAGCTAACATTGTCGTATTAAAAAGTGGTATCATCCTTTCTTCTGACCCCACTTCTCGTACCGTGCAAAATTGCAAATCATTATTATTAAGTAAAGGTATACATCCTGGGCAAGTCTATGCCGCGACTCGAGCATTACTTAGTTTATTATTAGCAAGCGGTGGCGAAGAAGAATCAGCTCGTCGTCAAAAAGGTGAAACGAATGTTTCTTTTAGTGACCAACAACGCCATTTACGCGAGTTAGTATTTGAAGCCGTCAGACAAAATGTCAGTGATATCCACATACAAGTTAGACCGACTTATACAAAAATCCGTATGCGTCAACATGGTGAATTACGTGTCTATGCTGAATGGTCTGAAAAATTAGGTAGAGAAATTGCATCCGTTGCATTTAATAAAGAAACCGATCACGCCACGTCTCACTTTAATCCTTTAGTACCACAAGATGCATCCATGCCGCTGAAAATGCAAGGTCGTGACATACGTTTGCGTTTAGCAAGTATGCCAGCACACGGCGGCTTTGACATGGTCATGCGTATTCTTGCAACGGGTGAAGAACAACATAAAACATTAGATGAGTTAGGTTATACAAAGAAACAAATTGATATTATTAAAATGGCAATGAAACTTCCTTTTGGCGCTATCATTGTTGCAGGTCCTACGGGTTCTGGTAAAACAACGACGCTAGCATCTTGTATGGAAATGGTAGAGCCCACGCAAAAATTATATTCAATTGAAGATCCAGTTGAAAAAGTGGTAGAAGATGCAACACAAGTTCCAGTGAATACAGAGAAAGAAGATAGAGACTTTGCAAGCATGGGTCGTGCCTCATTGCGTATGGACCCTGACGTTATTATCTTAGGTGAAATGCGCGATGAAGATACAGCGCATGTTATGGTAAGAGCCTCTATCACGGGTCACTTAGTTTTAACAACTCTTCATACAAACCGTGCCACAGCGATAGTAACGCGATTAGTTGATATGGGTATTTCACCCACATTATTAAGCGATAGCAGTGTGTTGCGTTGTTTAATGTGTCAGCGCTTAATTGCAAAAGTATGTCCTTATTGCGCTATTCCTTTGTTAAGTTCTCCTAAACATCAACCTTACATTGCTGATTGGGAGGCTGTATTGGGTAGGGAAATTTTAGAAAGAGCTAAAGCGCGCGGTCCTGGCTGCAGTAAATGTAATCGTACCGGTGTGGGCGGACGTATTGTCGTTGCAGAAGTCATATGGGTTGATGAAGAAGGCAGGCAATTTATTCAAAAATGCGATACTCTAAATTGGGAAAAGTATTTGAAAGCAAATGGCTGGTCTGATTTTCATGATAGAGCCATTGATTTAATACAAGCAGGTGTTTGCGATCCATTTGATGCTGAAAAAGTGGTTGGTCCTATTAACCCTGCTACTCAGGCTAAAACATTTAAATATGAATAGAGTCTATTTATGGAATTTGAAGCTTTACTCAACAATGTTAGAGACATTCAAAACCGCATCGTTCATGGAATTAAACGCTGGCAGTTCGGTAATAAGCAACAACTTGCTTTTCTTGAAGATTTATTCGCATTAATCAACGATGGTATCCCCGCAAATCGCGCTGTTGAAATGATGAGTCAAGTGACATCAGGCTTAACACGTGAAGTTGCTGTTTCAATTGCAGAGAAAATTGCGCAAGGTCAACCTTTAGCAGAAGGGATGCGCGAATGGTTTGCTCCTAATGTCATAGAAATTATTCGTGTGGGTGAAGCAGGCGGTGCATTAGCGCAAACAATGAAATCTGCGATTAACACCTTATCGCAACGCGGCGTTGCACTAAGTTCTTTCTTTGCAGCGGTTGCTTATCCGCTTATGGTCATTGTGATTGCTTGTATAGTCATACTGTACCTTAACAATACGGTATTCAAACAATTTCTATTAATAAAGCCCATGAGTCAATGGCCTGAGTCAGGTAAGCGTTTAGTAACCATCGCAAATTTCATACAAGATTGGTGGTGGTTAGCATTATTGATGCTCGTTATCATCATACTTATTTTTAGACGCTTATTAACTTATTACACAGGCGAGCTACGCCCTTTCTTAGATAATTTTCCTCCTTTTTCTTTTTATAGAAGTTATATCTCAGCTCGTTTTTTAGAAACTCTGGGCTTGTTAGTTTCAAACGGCGTTGTATTTCGATCGGCCATTCGTGTCATGCAACATCAAGCGAATCCTTACCTTCATTCGCATTTAGTTGCGATGGAGCATTTACTTAGCATGGGTAAAACCAACATTGCCGATGTATTAGATACAGGCTTGGTAAGCCCGCGTGATTTAATGCGTTTGCGGGTGATGGCAGAAGTAAAAGGGTTTGAACATGGTTTAATTCGCATGGGTATCAGAGGAACAGAGCAAGTTACTCAAACGTTAAAAGTATTGTCCCGTATACTAGGTGGTGTGTTGCTAACATTAGGTGCATTAATGATTATTGTCATTGTACAAGGCGTCTATTTAACAGGGATGTCTATGGGCACTTAATATGAGGTGTCATGCGTGAACAAGTTAAAACAAAGTGGGGTGACCCTAATTGAAATTTTACTGGTACTTGCGATTAGTGCGAGCATTATTTTTATTGGCTTAAGACAATATCAAGCGTTTCAGTTAGATACCAATATTCAATCACTCAAATTTAACATTGATACTATCTTCAAGGGCTTAGCAGCCTATTACAATGCAAATTGCTATGGCACTACTAATCCTAATACAGGCGCATTGACACCAGGCAGCTTACATCCTAACTCTAATCCTAGCTCCCCTTTTCCAGTTGATATAAATACTCAATTGTTCCCTCGATATCTACCACAAGCTTTTCCCTTAAGCCCTTTAGTCGATCAAACCGGCCCCGGTTCAGGGCAATTTATAGGATATGTGGCACAATTTAACCGTCAACCAGATCAAACCCGCTTGATTTGTATGAATCCGCCTTCCTGTACTAGCAATAACTCTATGGGGACGATTGTTACTTGGACTATGCAAGTTGCGGTATTAATTAAAGACTCTGCTAATATACAACAATATAAAAATTTACTAGCAGCAGATTGCGTTTCAGATAAATCAGGTTCTATTGTTCAGCCTTGTTCAGTGAGTGCATCGGGTAATTATTTAGTATTTGAGCGACTACCTTCTTATTCAGCATCCAATGTAAACAATGAATCGGCATTTTGGAGTACTAATCCAACCTTGCCCCAGTTTAAACAAATGTATACGACTTACCCTATTACTTATTTATTACAAGATAACCCATCTGGACGTGTACCGGGACCAGGTGCATCAGGTAAACAATCACAATACTTTTTATGTGGTTCATAAGAGGCAATATGAAAAAGCAAACCGTGTTGGGCGTGACACTAATAGAAATTCTCTTAGTGCTCGTAATCATTAGCACCATTATCTACTTAGCTATTGGCTATCTACAACAGCGAACCTTACAAATGCGAACAGATAGAACCAGTTTGCAAATGCAGCAAATTTTAAATGCAGGTCTTGCTTATTACGTTGCAAATGGCAGATGGCCTAGCAATCTTAGTTGTTTGCAACAATCAGGCGCTTCAGGATGCACGCAGCGTTATTTACCTAATAATTTAAGCAGCCCATGGGGCCAACCTTATACGGT
>BMAH01000133.1 GCA_014132615.1 Gammaproteobacteria bacterium | reverse complement strand
GATTTATAACTCCATCCCATTCCTTTATTACCATTTATCATGATAACAAATGCAAGTGTCTCTTTATCTTGACTTACTGCATACCCTGCTAAACTCGCTACACCTGAAATAGTGCCTGTTTTTGCTCTTACTTTCCTTGCTACATTACCCATGCGATTTTTTAATGTTCCATCTACTCCTGCGATAGGTAACGCAGAAATAAACTCATAACTCGTATAGTGATGATAAGCGAAATCTAACACTTGCATCATTTGTGCCGCAGTCGTTAAATTATTAACTGATAAACCCGATCCATCTAATGCTTTCATTCCCCACGTATTTACTTTTGCTTCTCTTGCTAAAATTTGCGAAAGCGCATTGCTGCCATTTTCCCAACTACCTGGTTTTTTAGAATAAAGCTGACCTAGTTTTTTAAATAATGCACCGGCAATAATATTATTCGATTTTTTTAACATATCATTAATGAGTAAACGCAGTGGCTTAGAAGCATGTTGAGCAACCAGTGATAAATTCTCAGGCGCATTACCAAATGTCACATGACCGTATACATTAATCCCAACACGATTAAATAAGTGCTTAAAGAGAGAACGGTTATATTCTGGAATGTCTGTCACAACATAACTCACACCCCAAGTATAATTACCTTTATTCATACAACCATCTAATGAAATCACACTGCCAGGATCCGTTGTCAGTCTTATGCCACAACCACGTCCTTTCGCTTTCGTCATGACGCTGTTATTTATTTTAGGATAAAAATACTTTGGCGAAGTAACTACTTGAGCAGGACGGCCAGGAATCTTAGATGGTGTTACTTGGAATGAAATACAATTTTGATTAATGATGCTTGCGCTAATCGGTGCACCGTAACAATAAGCTTTGTCACGCCAATCCCAGCCTGGTCCATAAAATTGCTGATCGTAAGCGGTGTTATCAATGTATACATTACCTGAAATCGCATTGATTTGATGGCTTTTAAGGGTAACAAGTAGCTCAACTAAATCATAATAAGTAAGGGTAGGATCACCGCTTAATAGAATATAAATATTACCTTGTAAAATTCCATTATGAACCGTTTTAGCATCCGTCAAAATTTGCGTAGAAAATTTATAATCGGGACCCAAAAATAAAAGCGCTGCTTCTGCTGTTAAAATTTTTAATGTGCTAGCAGGCGTCAGTAATTGATTCACATTATGAGCGTATAAAGCATCATTGTACTTCATAGATTTCACATAAACGGTGACATCTGCTTTATCTTGGCTGCTTTGCACTAAATTATTAAGATAAGCGGAAAGTTGCGCCTTGCCGTACAAGATAGGAACAGGCGCAGGTGCTGCTTTAACCGTTTTTATTGTGCGTGCTTTACGCTTTTTTTTAACTGCCCAAGCAGGATGCGTTATTGTAGTTAGTAACAAAATGCTAACTAGCAAAGATAAAACTCTCATTGAATCTCCATTACCCTTCATCATGTTCGATAGCAGTTAATCTGTGCAATTTTAGCACACATTACTAAATTTACCCTTCTTTGTAAATTATTTGCTATACTTTGCGCATTGTATAGAGGAGTCCTCTGATGATAAATATAAAAGAATTCCTTACCCGCATAAAAGCGTTCTTAGGCTTAGCTTATTATACGAGCCCCTTGGATCAATTTCTTGAAAAATTTGACCAAGAACACCCTCGTCTATCCAAATCCCAGCGATTTGAAGTCGATAAATATAAGATAATTTTCGAAATGCGTGACGATAGCAATTATCCTTTACCTAAAAAATCATTTTGGGCCAATTTTTAAGGTTATCCATGCACCGTTTACTTAGCCAAATTATTCCTTTTTTAATCGTAGGCATTGTGCTAGTCGCCTTAGCGTTTGGGTTTATTTTATTAATGTATCTTTTCCTATTTGGTGCATTGATAGGCTTAGCTTTATTTGCTGCTTCTTGGGTTAAAAATAAATTTTTCCCTAAAAAACCGTTGCCTAGCACTAAAACCAGACGCGGCCGCATTATCGATTCGGATGATTGGAAAGAGTTATGATGGCTAATAAGCCCATGCGGAATCTGCTGGGCATCATTTTTCTTGATCAAACCTATATCACCATCACGTTTCCTTTGGTTACCCTCATTTTTTTTGACAGCCAAAGTCGTCTTTTCTCAGAAAATATAACAGATGCTACGCGTAGCCTTTGGTACGGTGCTTGCGTCGCGCTTCCCAATATCATCAATTTATTTTTCGCTCCCTTATTAAGCGCCTTATCAGATGAATGGGGCCGCAGAAGAGTTTTGTTAATAGAAATTTTTAGCGCTTTCTTATTTACCGCTTCCGTGGGCCTAGGTATTTACTTAGGTCAATTATTATTGATCTTTCTAGGTTTTATCATACGTGGTGCTTTTTCACGTACCAATCCTACGGCGTTAAGCATGGTAGGAGATATGGCTCCGGCTGAAAAAAAAATCCTTTATATGGGCTATTTACAATTTGCGATTTCAATTGGTGCGTCGCTAGGTCCTATTTTAGGTGGATTTTTTGCTATTAGGTATTATTTTAATCAGCTCAACTTTGCTTTACCTTTTTTTATTGGCGCAGGTTTAGCATTACTTAATACAGTTTTATCGTATTACTTCATGCCAGAGACGCTAATCACGCCACAAAAAAAACAAGGCTTAGGCACAAGCCTTTCCGCCATTAAGCAAACACTATTACAACCACGCATTTTATCTATTTCATTTGCCTTATTACTCCTACAATTAAGCTGGAGCATGTACTATCAATTCATTCCCCCTTTACTTAAAACCTATTATCACTTTAATGCGAATGGGCTGGGCTGGTTTATAGGGATGATTGCTATTTGGCTCGCACTAGCAACGAGCGTGGGTATTAAATTATTACAACGCTTTTTCAGTGTAAGGAAATTAATTTTAATTTCCTTTTACCTAGTGTTAATTGGACTCATGACTACCTTAATTGCAACATTACACCCTTCAGAGCATGAAGCTTTAATTTGGTTAGGGGCTATGCCTGTCGCAATGGGTGATGTCATAGCTTATAGCTGTCTAACTGCGCTTTACTCCAATGCCGTACCCTCTCATCAACAAGGTAAGGTAATGGGCATTAGCTTTATTATTGTTTCATCAGCTTGGGCATTTACCGCCTTTTTAGGCGGATTACTATTAAGCATTTCCCCTCTTTTACCTTTACTCATTGCTCCTATTAGCATTATTAGCTTGTTACTTTTCATGCAGGTGAAAGTTGGCAAGCAATTAACCTTAAATTTCACGTTGGGTTGACAGGCACACCCTTTTTTAGTGAATATAAATTAAGCTTCCCTCATTATTCCCGCTATAGGATTTCATCATGCCATTAACCTGGACAGAGCAGTTGGAAAATGCGTTAGTTAGGCAATATGGAAAGAAAACAGGGCAAAATCTTTTTAAAAAATATGCTTATGCCTTTTCACGTAGTTATAATGATGAATATCCTGTAACAGTTGCATTAGATGATATTACTCATATAGAACAATTATCAGATCAACATCCTTTGGAAATTCGGCTTTATTATCTCACTATAAATAACCAAAGCACTTTACATTTACGTCTATTTCAATGGCGCACGTCTTATTCCTTGTCTGATGTGCTGCCTATGCTTGAAAATTTAGGATTACGCACAAACAGTGAAAGACCGCATCGCGTTGAGTTAAATAAAGAAGATTTTATATGGATTAGCGATTTTTCTGTTGTTGCTACGCAAACAGATTTAGACATTAAAGCCATTAATGATGTTTTTGAAGATGCTTTCTCAAATATTTATTTTGGTTTAGCAGAAAATGACGGTTTTAATAAATTAGTATTAAGTGCTGCTTTATCCTCACGTGAAATTTCTGTACTAAGAGCGTATGCAAAATACTTACGCCAAGTCGAATTTAGATTTAGTCAGCCTTACATTGAAAAAGCTTTAACAACGCATCCTGATATTGCTAAGCAATTAGTTCAATTATTTATCGCGCGCTTTGATCCTGCTATGCAAAGTAAAGCAAGCAAGTTAATTCCTACCTTACAAGAAGCTATTTTGCATTCCCTTGAATTAGTAACAAGCTTAGACGAAGATAGGATTATGCGTCGCCTGTTAGAGGTCATTAACGCAACCTTACGAACCAACTATTTTCAAAAAACTAACGACGGTAAAAATAAACCTTATATATCGTTTAAATTAAATTCGCGTGTTATTCCTGATTTACCGCTGCCAATGCCATTATATGAAATTTTTGTTTACTCTCCTCGCTTTGAAGCCATTCACTTGCGTAATGCAAAAGTAGCACGTGGCGGCATACGTTGGTCAGATAGACGTGAAGATTTTCGCACAGAAGTTTTAGGGTTGATGAAAGCACAAGTAGTTAAAAATGCCGTCATTGTACCCTCTGGTGCTAAAGGCGGCTTTGTTTTAAAAACATTATTAGGCCCCACTTCACGTGAAATTTTACAAGCCGAAGTCATACATTGTTATTCTTTTTTTATGCGCGGCTTGTTGGATTTAACAGACAATATTGTTGGTAAAAAATATGTTGCGCCACCTCAAGTTGTCTATTATGACGATGCAGATCCTTATCTTGTTGTCGCCGCAGATAAAGGGACAGCCAGTTTTTCTGATTTAGCAAATGACATTGCCAAAGAATATAACTTTTGGTTAGGAGATGCTTTTGCATCAGGTGGTTCAACTGGTTACGATCATAAGAAAATGGGAATTACAGCGAGAGGTGCTTGGGAATCCATTAAACGTCATTTCCGCGAATTAGATATCAATGTATTAAAAACTACTATCACTGTCGTTGGTATAGGTGATATGAGTGGTGATGTGTTTGGTAATGGCATGCTTTATTCCAAACATATCAAATTACTCGCTGCATTTGATCACAGACATATTTTTATAGATCCCTCACCTGATCCAAAAATATCTTATCAAGAAAGAGCTCGCTTATTTAAATTACCCACTTCCTCTTGGGAAGATTATAACCCAAAGCTAATCTCTGCAGGCGGCGGTGTATTTAAACGCAGCTTAAAGTCCATCACCATTACTTCGCAAATGAAAAAAGCATTGGGTATAGAAGAAAATTCGCTAACACCTAATGATTTAATTCGCGCTATTTTAAAAGCTCCTGTCGAATTGCTTTATAATGGCGGCATTGGGACTTATGTGAAATCTAGCCAAGAAACGAATGTGGAAGTCGGTGATAGAACAAATGACTATTGTCGTGTTGATGGCGGCGAATTACGCTGCAAAGTTGTTTGTGAAGGGGGTAATTTAGGATTTACTCAATTAGGTCGTGTTGAATATGCACTAAAAGGCGGCTTGATAAATACAGATTTTATAGATAACTCAGCAGGGGTTGATTGTTCAGATCATGAAGTTAACTTGAAGATTTTATTAGATCATGAGGTTCAAAAAAATAAATTAACTTATAACAAACGCAATGCTTTACTTGCTTCATTAACTGATGAAGTTGCAAGCTTAGTATTAGAAGATAATTTTGATCAAGCTTGGGTCATGAGTTTTTCTGCCTTCCATGCAGAAAAAAATTTAGGTTTACATATTAATTACATTAACGAATTAGAAAGCTTAGGCGTGTTAAATCGTAAGGTTGAGTTTTTACCTGATGATAAAGAATTAATAGAGCGTAAAAGTGCAGGAAAAGGCTTAACTAGGCCCGAACTTGCTGTACTATTAGCCTACACAAAAATTCATATTAAACATGCCATTTTAGATTCCAATGTTCCTGAAGATCCTTATTTAAAGCAAATTATGGTGACCGCTTTTCCACCCACTATTTGCAAAAAATATAAAGCCATTATGTCTGACCATCGTTTGCACCGAGATATTATTGCAACTCAACTTAGCAATTTAGTTGTTAACGAAATGGGCATAACGTTTGTCTATCGTTTACAAATTGAAACTGGCGCTTCTATTCCTGATATTATTCGTGCGCATGCAGTGGCTTCCAATATTTTTGGCACTAAAGATTTAGAAGTATTAATTCGTTCGTTAGATTTTAATATTCCATTACCTGATCAATACGATATGCTATTCCATTTACGCAATCTCATTAATTTAGCAGCGCGCTGGTTTTTACATACCACACAATTAAAAGGTGACTTAGAACAGTTAATTAATCATTACCAAAGCAAAATAAAAACATTAGCCAAATTAACACCTACTTTAATGGGTGGACTAACTAAAAAGTATTTAGAAAACTTAACTGAAAAATTCCAAAAAATCGGTTTAGCAAAAGAAGTTGCAAGCCGTATTGCGACTTATAGAGCTATCTATACTTCCTTAAATATTATAGCTGTTGCCACTAACAATAATTTTGATTTGATTAAAACAGCTAAAGTTTATTTTATTGGCGGTGAGCGAATAAACCTAGTTTGGTTTAGAGATCAGCTTGCTAATGATACGCGCGAAGGACATTGGAATGCTTTAGCAAGACTTACCTTACGTGATGAGTTTGACATTGCACAGCGCGCTTTAACCGTTGCAATTATGGACAGCAATAAACATCAATCAGATGCAACCAAATTAGTAGACTTTTGGATGCAAGCAAATCAGGCGGCTTTAGCTCGTTGGGAAAAATTGCTCACTATGTTGCATGGCAGTAATGTGATTGAATACACCATGTTTTTCATTGCTGTTAGAGAATTGATTGGTTTAATTGCAAATAGCCAATCATGAGCAAGTAATGAATTCTTTTTCGGTTATTACACCGTCTAAACGTATGTCCCAGGGGTCTTTGGGAAGGGCATCTATCTGTTGGCTAGTAAACCCTAAACCTATCATCCAAGGTTTGGGGGTAGGGTTAGCATGAAGAAAAGCAAAGGTTCTATCATAATAGCCACCACCACTGCCTAATCTATGTCCGTAACAGTCAAATGCAATTAGAGGAAGGAGAACCAAATCTAAACTTTCAGGAGAAAGTTTGTGGGAGTTCCCAGTTGGCTCTAATATGGCATAACGATTTAAATGCAGCGCATCGCCGTATTGATATCTTGCAAAATGTAGCGCCTTTTCATTTTCTCCCGTTAACACTGGCACATAACACTGTTTTTTTGCTTGCCAAATTGCTTCAATAATAGGGATGGAATCAAACTCATTAGCCGTTGATAAATAACAGGCCACCCGGTGGCTAGCCTTAAAAAAAGGCTGTTTGACTAGCAATTTAGCTGCTTCTCTTCCAGCACCTTCCCTGTACTCAGCAGGGATTTGCTTACAGTTTGCCCTAAATTGCTGTCTAATTTCAGCTTTTGTCTTAGTATTAGTAATAGGCATGCACCCTTTTAATCTACTGGGAGGCAAACTAAATCCGCCTGCAGCGTTTTATTGATAGCCATATCCAGTTTGTCTTGAAGATGATGCAAACGCTGATTGATTTTCGTCATAAAACTGTTTTTCTGTTGGTCTTGCTGTAAGAATTGGCAAGTAATGTTTAATGCGGCAATGATGGCAATACGCTCTAAATTAATGGCTTTACCAGATTCTTGTACTTCCACCATGCGTTTATTTAAGAAATCAGCTGCTTGCTGCAAGCTTTTTAGCTCAGCTTCAGGGCATCGCACAGAATAAAATTTCCCTAAAATTTCAATGGTCGTGCTCACCAATTTTGTGGTTTCAGTCATGGTAAATCCTCAATAGATTTTAAGCGGGATACTAGGGTTTCTATTTGAGATATAGCGCGTTGTTGTTTTTGCATCAAGGTTTCTTTTTCCTCTAGCAACAATGACTTGCCATTTTGCAATTGTGAAGTAGTTTGCTTTAATTTATCGTGCCTAGCTAATAAATCCTTAATTTTCAACTCTAGCAAGTGCAATAATTCGTCCGTGATCATTAGACACCTTTTCTAT
>BMAH01000132.1 GCA_014132615.1 Gammaproteobacteria bacterium | reverse complement strand
CAAATAATGAAAACGTGAATAAAGTACCAATTCTAAGTGAGATTCCCTTTGTAGGTCATATTTTCCAACAAAGAACTACTAACCAACAAAAGCGTAATTTAATGGTGTTTATTAAGCCTATTATTATGCGTGATAGTGAGGATGCAATGACGCTTAGCTATAATAAATATGAAGCTGTGCGTCGTATACAAGCAAATTATACCCAAGATTTAGCAACCATTGGCGATGATCGTATGGTTAACACATTACCGCCTTGGAAGAATAAAAAAGATTTACCCACTCCATTTGGAATACCAGAATGACATTGCTGCGCTTTGCTTTTGCAAAACGTCATCAATTATTGGTGACAGGGGTGAATGAGGATAAAGCGCAGGTTATTTATCCTAAAATTCCTTTGCCTACTGTGCTTGCAGAAGTAAGGCGTTATCTTCAGTTGCCATTAGATTGCCGCTTGGTAACAGAAGAAGAATTCAATCAGCAATTAGTAAAAACCTATGAAACAGATACCTCAACAGCCATGCAAATGGCAGAGGATTTAGGTGATTCACTTAATTTATCTGATTTAATGCAGGAATTACCTAAAGCAGAAGACTTATTAGAAAAGCAAGATGATGCACCTATCATTCGTTTATTAAATGCATTATTAAGCGAAGCGATTAAAGAAGGGGCGTCAGACGTTCATATTGAAACATTTGAAGATCGCATTGCAATTCGTTTTAGAGTCGATGGCATTTTACGCGAAGTATTAGAGCCACCGAGAGTATTGGCGCCACTTATTATTTCTCGTATTAAAGTGATGGCAAGGCTTGATATTGCAGAGAAACGCTTACCGCAAGATGGTCGTATTACATTACGCATAGGTGGTAGAGCAGTTGATGTGCGAGTTTCTACTATGCCTACTAATCACGGCGAAAGAGCAGTGCTTCGTTTATTAGATAAACAAAGTGCTAGGTTAGATTTAATGGAATTAGGGATGGAGGCAAAAGATTTAGAGCGATTAAAAGCTTTATTGCTAAAACCGCATGGCATTATTTTGGTAACAGGACCAACCGGTTCAGGTAAAACCACGACATTATACGCAGGCTTAACCGTATTAAATGATAAAAAGCGCAACATTCTGACAGTCGAAGATCCTATAGAATATGATTTAACTGGCATTGGCCAAACGCAAGTAAATAGTAAAATCAATATGACGTTTGCAAAAGGTTTGCGTGCGATTTTACGTCAAGATCCTGATGTCGTGATGGTGGGTGAAATCCGTGATTTAGAAACAGCGCAAATTGCTATACAAGCTAGTTTAACTGGTCACTTAGTGCTTTCTACTTTACACACTAACAGTGCTATTGGTGCGATTACGCGTTTGGATGATATGGGTGTAGAACCTTTTCTTTTAGCTTCAAGTTTAGCCGGTGTGCTTGCACAGCGTTTGGTGCGTTTACTTTGCAATCATTGTAAAAAAGGAATGCCAGCGAGCGAAAGTGAATGCGAATTGTTAAGCATTAAGGAAACAGCTCCAATTATTTATCACGCTGTTGGTTGCAATCAGTGCCGGCATATTGGTTACATAGGAAGAACGGGTGTCTATGAGTTGATTGCTGTCGATGACACTTTGCAAGCAATGATCCATGATAGAAAACCCGAACAACAAATGCGCCACTATGCACGCACGCGTTTTGCAAGTTTAAGACGCGATGGCTATAGGCGCGTTTTACAAGGTCAAACTTCTTTAGAAGAAGTCTTGCGTGTTACTAGCGAGGATTAATTATGCCTGCTTTCCATTACGTTGCGATTACTGCCCAAGGCCAAGAAAAAAAAGGCGTTATTGAAGCTGAAAACGAAAAACAAGCAAGGCAATTGTTGCGCAATAAAACTTATTTACCTCTACATTTACGCCCAGCTCAAGAAAAGAAAACGACGACCCACTCTTTTTCTAATTTTCTCTCACCACGTAATTTATCAGGTAGAGATTTAGCATTAATAACGAGACAATTTGCTACGCTACTTTCTGCTGGCTTACCTATAGAAGAAGCACTGTTAGCTGTGAGTGAACAATCGGAAAAACCGCACGTAAAAGGTTTAATTTTATCAGTGCGCAGTAAAGTGGTTGAAGGTCATGCTTTAGCATCCGCTTTACGCGAACATCCGCAAAGTTTTTCTTCTTTATTTTGCGCAACGATAGCAGCAGGTGAAAAATCAGGCCATTTAGAAAAAGTATTAACACGTCTTGCAGATTACACTGAACAGCAATCGCAAATGCGACAAAAATTAAAAACCGCTTTAATTTATCCCAGCATGATTATTTTTATCGCGATAGGCATAGTCGGTTTTTTATTAGCTTACGTCGTACCAAAAATGGTAGCGGTTTATAGTAATCTACACGAATCGTTACCGACTATGACGCAAGTGCTGCTAGTAATCAGCGATGTAGTGACGCATTATGGATTAGCAGGAATAGGTCTCTTAGCGCTAAGCATTTTTTTCTTACGCAGATTACTCAAGAAAAATGCCAGCATGCGAGAAAAAGCGCATCATTTGGCACTACGTTTACCTTTAATTGGTAAGGCCCTTAAAACGTCTAACACAGCACGTTTTTCTCGCACTTTATCTATTCTCTCTGCTTCTGGGGTGCCGGTTTTAGAAGCGATGACAATTTCCGTGCAATTAATTTCTATTATGCCTATGCGCCAAGCTATTGAAGTCGCCGTGCAAAGAGTAAAAGAAGGTACTGCTATTCACCTTGCTTTAAAGCAGGCTAATTATTTTTCACCTATGGCGGTTCACATGATTGCAAGTGGTGAAGCGAGTGGACAATTGGAAAATATGTTAGAGCGAGTCGCTATTACGCAAGAAGATGACATTACTCGCTTAATTGAAGTGGCTTTAGCACTCTTTGAGCCGGCTATTATTTTGATAATGGGGGCGATAGTGTTATTTATTGTGCTAGCTGTTTTGCTGCCTATTTTTCAGCTAAATCAATTAACTTAAGCGCTATTTTGTTTTGACCGTTACTGTCATCCTGAGCGCAGCGAAGGATCTGCTTTAGTTTGTAAAAAAACAGATCCTTCGCTGCGCTCAGGATGACAGTAACGCTCAGAATGACAGGCAATATACAAGGAAGGCACTATGCGCGAAGAAGGGATTGTGCTTAGGGGCAAGCTATACCAGTGTGTGAAGTAACAAAAGAGTCACCTACTCAATAATATCAATATCCATATTGCCAAAGACTTGCTGAATCGTTTCATCCGCAGCATCGGCTAAGGTATAACCTGTTTCCCCAAACCAACGGCGTATAGCAACCAATTCTCGGCCTCTTAAGAAGATATAAAAACCCAAGAATAAAATGTCGGGATCAGGCTGCTCTGTATAATCAAATTGGTAACGTTCGGCGAAAGGAAGTTTTTTCTGAGATTCAGTTTGGGTGTAAGTAGACAGCAGGCTCAAGGCTTCTTCTGCTGTTGCTGCTTTTTCCACACTTTCTTCTACTTTTTGATATTCAGCTAAGCGCTGGCTAACAATTTTTTCTAATTCTTCTTCTTTGAATAGCTCGGTATAGCCATGAGGTAACCGTTCATCTAAACCAAATACCTTATTAATAAAATCTGCTTTAGTAACTTTAAGTAAGTTAGGGTCAATGGTTTTATGAAAAAAGGGAACAGCTAAGCAAGCACGCTTAAAGGAAGGGAGATTAAGAAATAACTTATTATCACGGAAAACTAATGTACCTAAACGAATGGGGCGGTTTGGATCTTTTTGAAAAGATTGTAAGGAATCAAAGCGTAAATCATCGCATTCTGCTTTCCAAAACCAATCCCAATTATTTGGTTGAG
>BMAH01000131.1 GCA_014132615.1 Gammaproteobacteria bacterium | reverse complement strand
ATTTAAAACTTTTATTGTACTTTTTCACAATAATGAAGAAAATTTAGCAACTATATTTAATAGCACAATATTAACTACCGTGTTTCAAAATGCCACGATAGAGCACGCTAAATTTGTTCAAAGCTTACCTCCTAAAGTAATTGAAATTATATTTAACAAATTAAATACTGAAGATAGAGATAAGTTAAAGGAAAAACTTCAAATTACTCAGTATTCCAAGTTTAATTCTACTAATGTTAACCCTAATCAACCTCAACATGATGAGGAATTAGTATCAGCAATGAAAGGTAATCAAATGAGGCCGTAGTTGCTATTAAAAAAAACCGCAGTTAACAGGAGGGGTTAAATGCGGTTGCGTTCCTGCAAAATTAATTGGTGACAGGTGTTAGCGCATCTTCAATTAAAAATTTAATTTTGCCTTTTTCTATAGTGACTTTTACATGACCGCCATTGCTTAATTTACCAAAGAGTAATTCTTCAGCTAATGGCTTTTTAATCTGCTCTTGAATTAAACGTGCCATGGGTCTTGCACCCATTTTTTTATCGTAACCATTTTTAGCAAGCCAAGCGCGGGCTTGTTCATCGACTTCAATAATGACATTTCTTACACCCAATTGCACTTCTAGTTCATCAATAAATTTATTGACTACTGATAAAATCGTTTTTGCATCTAAAGCTGAGAATTGAATAATGCCGTCTAAACGGTTACGAAATTCAGGTGAAAACACACGACTTACTGCAGACATCACATCGGTTGCATTATCAATTGAAGTGAAACCAATGTTTGATTTATCTAATAATTCAGCACCCGCATTAGATGTCATGATAAGTATGGTATGTCTAAAATCAGTTTTACGACCATTCATATCGGTTAAAGAACCATGATCCATGATTTGTAGCAACAAGTTATACACATCAGGATGGGCTTTTTCAATTTCATCCAATAAGACGATAGAGTGAGGTGCTTTATTCACTGCTTCTGTTAATAAGCCGCCTTCATCGTAACCAACATAACCAGGAGGTGCGCCAATTAATCTTGAGACAGAATGTCTTTCCATGTATTCAGACATATCAAAGCGTATTAATTCTACGCCTAAAATTTTAGCTAACTGTTTAGATACTTCCGTTTTACCCACCCCTGTTGGCCCAACGAATAAGAAAGAGCCAATAGGTTTATTAGGATCTCTTAATCCTGAGCGTGATAATTTAACTGCCGCACCTAGGGTTTCAATAGATTCATCTTGACCAAATATCATTAATTTTAAATCGCGCACTAAATGTTTAAGCACTTCTCTATCTGAAGCAGAAACGCTTTGCTCAGGTATACGGGCAATTTTGGCGACAATTTTTTCTATGTCTGCGACTTCAATTACTTTTTTGCGTTTTTCTTCAGGCAATAAATATTGATAAGCACCGACTTCATCTACTAAATCAATGGCCTTATCAGGTAAGTGTCTATCGCTAATATAGCGCTCTGATAAACGTGCCGCTGCCTCTAAGGTTTCATCTTTATAGACAACATTATGATGTGATTCAAAACGCGCACGTAAACCTTTTAAAATTTCTATCGTTTCTTCAACGGTTGGTTCTTTCACATCGATTTTTTGGAAACGTCTATCCAAGGCATGATCTTTTTCAAAGATGCTGCGATATTCTTTATAAGTAGTAGATCCTATGCAAGTTAATTCACCGGATGCAAGTAACGGTTTAATTAAATTTGATACATCCATCAATCCGCCAGATGCAGCACCCGCACCAATAATAGTGTGAATTTCATCGATAAATAAAATTGCCCCTTTTTGTTCTTTTAATTGATGTAATACACTCTTTAATCTTTTTTCAAAATCCCCTCTATATTTAGTGCCAGCTAATAAACTGCCTAAATCTAATGAATAAATAACACTATGTTGTAAAACACTAGGAATCTGTCTTTCTACAATTAATTTTGCTAAGCCTTCTGCAATCGCCGTTTTACCAACCCCTGCTTCGCCAACTAATAAAGGATTATTTTTACGTCTGCGGCATAAGACTTGCACAGTACGCTGTATTTCTTCTTCTCTACCAATTAATGGATCAATTAAACCCATGCGAGCACGCGCATTTAAATTCGTTGTATATAATTCTAAAGGACTAGTACCACTTTCTTCAGATAAGCCTTCAGAATCTTCTGAGTAGTGATTAAAAGAAGATGGTTGTTGTTCTTCATGCGGTTGATTAGGTGCTGATTTTGGTTTAGTAATACCGTGTGCAATAAAATTAATGACATCTAGACGACTAATATTTTCTTGTCTAATGAAATACACGCTTTGACTTTCTTGCTCGCTAAAAATAGCGGCTAAAACATTCGCACCCACTACCTCTGTTTTGCCTGAAGACTGTACTTGGAACACAGCACGTTGTATCACGCGTTGAAAACCCAGTGTTGGCTGTGTATCTCTATCATGAATATTGAGTGGGATAATCGGTGTAGTGCGATCTATGAATTCGGTAAGATTAGTGCGTAATCGACTGATATTTGCACCGCATGCTTTTAACACATCCAGTGCCGATGCATTATCGAGTAGAGCTAGAAGTAAATGCTCCACAGTAACAAATTCATGGCGCTTGTTACGTGCTTCGCGAAAAGCCGTATTAAGTGTGTATTCCAATTCTTTGTCCAACATGTCACACCCCTCCTCTTCATCATACAGCCTCCATGCTGCAAATTAACGGATGTTCGTGAGAAGTCGCATAATCAATTACTTGTCCCACCTTAGATTCTGCTACATCTCTAGTATAGCGCCCACATGCTACTTTTCCTTGTCTATGGGCCTCAAACATCACCTCGGCTGCTTTTGCTTTCGTCATGTTGAAGAACCTTTCTAAGGTATGCACAACAAATTCCATAGGTGTAAAATCATCGTTGTGCATAACCACCTGATACAGCTTTGGTGGTTCTTCTACATATGTCACCTTTAGTTGAGCTGTACATTCTTTATTGTCGTTATAAATAACTATTTTCATGCTCTTTTACCTTCTTATAGACCAAGGTCGGAGGGATTTCCTTAACAGGGGAGTTTATTTTTTTATTTCATCTTTTATAAGCTATTTCCAGGTATAATAGAAAAATAGCTGACGCAAAAAACTGCACAAATTATACACTAAGGCAATAAGTTGCGCAATATTAACCCAGCAAGCTATAGGCAAAAATAAGGGAATAAAGCTATCTTGGCTAAAATCCTCACGTCAAATTTTAACCAAGATAATGCTGAAAAAAGCGTGTTATCGCATGTTTTTTATCATTGCTTCACCAAAACCAGAGCAACTGACCTCTTTTGCATCACTCATTAGCCTAGCAAAGTCGTAAGTTACTGTTTTAGCTGAAATTGCCCCTTCCATACCCTCAATAATGAGGTCTGCCGCCTCATCCCACCCCATGTGTCTCAACATCATTTCAGCGGAGAGGATTAAAGAACCCGGATTCACCTTATCTTTGCCCGCGTACTTAGGCGCCGTGCCGTGTGTTGCTTCAAACATTGCAACGGTGTCACTCATATTTGCACCGGGTGCAATGCCTATGCCGCCCACTTGTGCAGCGAGTGCATCTGAAATGTAATCACCATTTAAATTCAAGGTGGCGATAACACTGTATTCTCCCGGACGTAGCAAAATTTGCTGTAAAAAGGCATCCGCAATCACATCTTTGATAATGATATCTTTGCCTGTCTTAGGATTTTTAAACACATGCCAAGGACCGCCGTCTAATGGCTTTGCGCCAAAATCATTGCGCGCTACTTCATAACCCCAATCACGGAAAGCACCTTCTGTGTATTTCATAATATTACCTTTATGCACCAAGGTAACTGAATCGCGCTCGTGATCAATAGCATATTGAATAGCGCGTTTTACTAGTCTAGAGGTACCTTCTTTTGAGACGGGTTTTACGCCTATTCCACAGTGCTCTGGAAAACGAATCTTCTTCACATTCATTTCATTTTGCAAAAATGCGATTACTTTTTTTGCGCCATCACTATCTGCCGCCCACTCAATCCCTGCGTAAATATCTTCAGAATTTTCGCGGAAAATAACCATGTTGGTATGCCAAGGTTCTTTAAGCGGACTAGGTACACCATTGAAATAACGCACTGGACGCAAGCAAACGTATAAATCTAAGTCTTGCCTTAAAGTCACGTTTAAAGAACGGATGCCGCCGCCTACAGGGGTAGTTAAAGGACCTTTAATGGAAACAACAAATTCACGTACTGCTTCAATCGTTTCAGGTGGCAGCCATGTATCTTTATCATACACTTTGGTCGCTTTTTCACCTGCGTAAATTTCCATCCAGTGAATGCGCTTTTTATTGCCATAGGCCTTTTCTACTGCAGCATCGACTACCTTTTTCATGACAGGGGTAATGTCTACACCTATGCCATCGCCTTCTATGTAGGGAATGATGGGTTGATCTGGGACATTTAAAGTAAAGTCTTGATTAACTGTGATTTTCTTGCCTTCAGTAGGAACTTGAATATGTTTATACACGCTTAAATCCTTTTTTATTAAAAAGATGCGCGCATGGTAGCAAGGGGTACACGATAAAACAATCAGTTAGGCTTTAAGCTAGAGGTAAGATTTTCTATATATACTATAAATATAGATAATAAATATGACGAGGATGGATTCATGCATTCAGACATTAAACAAAAAACAGAGGCAGAATTTAGCAATGCAACCACCCAAGGCGAGGAGCTTGAAGTAGTTGATATATATAAATACCCCACTCAAATATCTAACATAAAAGATAGTGATGAAATAACCATTGGGGACATGCATGCGAGTTTTAAATTTATTTATTTTTTAGTCCGCCACGGCATATTAGAAATTAGCCAATCTGAATACGATGAGCTCGTCCAAATATATAAGCGCCATTTAGCTATATCAAATGATTTAATTGATCTACATGTCGCTACACAGCATCTACCTACGCAAGAAAATTTGCAATTGTCTATGCAGGAGCACAATAAAAATCTACAACAAGGTGACAATAATTATAGAGATACAACTG
>BMAH01000130.1 GCA_014132615.1 Gammaproteobacteria bacterium | reverse complement strand
TTGTTTCACCAATACATAAAATCGGTGTTAAGCCTGCCTGAATGGCAGCAGAAAAGAATTGGTGATGCTGAAACTTCTGATATAGAGCAAGCCAGCTCAATTACCGGCTCAATTACTAGTAGTAGACCTGAACCGGGTAAAGAGGTTGAAGAAGGCTTTTACGTGAAAGGGCCTCATAAAGTACATGTCTATAAAAACGCTAAGGGAGGATTTAGCATCAGCTATGCTCCTCCACCGGAAGTACATTTAACGTTTAGCCCATTTCCATTTACCGTTATGTCAGGTCTAAGCTTAGGCAAAATGGCGCATGATGAATCAGATTCATCTCTTTCCGGTTCTCAGCCTACTAATAAATTATCTATACCTACTATGTTGGCAGTTGCTGCGGTCGGGTTTACTTTTGGCCCACTCGTTGTGCCTATGATGCCCTTTTTGCCATTTTTAGTACAAAATGATTACGCCGCTTACTTAAACGCTAAGGCAGTTGAATTTACCGCTTATAAACAAATATTGGGTACTGACACAATTATCCTTGACTGGAAAGGGACGGTTAATCGAGACATACTGGATAAATTATTTGATATTGCCGAAAGCCTTGGTATGCGTATAGAAATTCCTGAAGGATCGTCATTACGTACACAATTAGAAGGTAATTTTAAACATGATAGTAAACGTGGAATTTTGCATTATGAAGCAAGAATAAAGGAATTAAATACCAATGCAGAGATTTTTGCATTGCAAAGAAATGCCGATAATACTAAAGGAGCCACAGACTCAGCAGATTTATTAAATAAACAGGAAAAGTTAGAAAAACAATTTCCTGAATCCGATTTAACAGATGAGGAAAGACAAGAGAAATATGAAGCCTCCTTGATTAAAGATGAGAAAGGCGGCGTGAAAGAAGGTGTACCTTTGGTTGATAGCCTAGGTGCTGCAACGACTGATCTTGAAAAACGCTTAATGACAGTGCAAGAGGAAATGGAAAAACAAAGAAGGTTAATTAAATCGTTTGATGATTTAGTCAAAGAACCTGAAAAAATGGCTAAAGAGCTGCCTAAAAAACTTTCCCTTCCAGAGAGAACACTTAATAGAATTCGCGGCAAACAAGTTGAACTCAAAGATAAAGCAAAAGGAATAGCGCTTTTACAAAATAGAGTGAGCGCAATGGAAGAACCTATGAATGACTTTATTAAAGCCAGCGATGATGAAATAGCTGATATTAAAAAGCGTCTAGAAGTAATAAAAAGACAATTAACCGCTGCAAAGCAAGCGGCTACTGATGATCCAAGGCTTAAAGCGGCTCAAGCAAAACTCATTGAAGCCAAGAATAGATTGGATATTTTAGAAAAAGGCGGATCTGAAGAGCAAAAGACGGAGAAACAACAAGAAATACGCGATTTACAAGCGGAACTTGCGCAACAGCCAGATAAAAATAGTGAGCAAGCGCAAGCGCTGCAATCAAAACTAACGCAGGCAGAGCAAGAGGCAGATATTTTGCAAAAAGGCGGTACAGATGAACAAATTCAAGAAAAGAAAGAACAGATAGCTAAATTAGAAGGGGAAGCAAAGCAGCGTCCGCAAACCCAAGTCGCAACAAAAGTTGACGAGCAATTGAAAAAGATTACAGAAATGGAAGAGAAGTTTATTAATAATAAAAATGTTAAAGATGAAAAAGAAGCGATTAAGGCAAGATTTAGCAAGGGCAAAGACAGCTATGCTGCTCAACTAAACCAATTAGCCCAGGCTGATGATGTTGAGTCTCATAGAGCAGGCCCTGGAATAATGTAAGCTGCTATTAAAGATCATTATTTTAAATCAATTGCTAATTCTTATTTTAATCGTATAAAATTCGCCCCTTAGTGGTATGGAAACTAAGGGGTAAATTAGTGCGTAAATTTCTCATAGCGGGTAATTGGAAAATGCATGGCGCGAAACAGCAAGTCGCTATGTTAGTGAATGGAATTAAGCAAGGTATCCCTGCTTATTCTAATGTTTCAGCCTTAGTCCTACCTCCTTTCGTTTATCTTTCCCAAGTACACGACTTAATAGGTGCAGCGCCTATCAAACTCGGTGCGCAAAATTTATATACTGAAAAACAAGGTGCTTTCACCGGTGAAGTATCAGGCGCTATGCTTAAAGACATGGGTTGCGATTATGTGTTAATCGGCCATTCTGAACGCAGAACCTTATTTCACGATGATTTAAAAACAGTCGCCGCTAAATTTTCTGCTGCCATTCAGGCAGGCTTAACACCGATTTTATGTATTGGTGAAACAA
>BMAH01000129.1 GCA_014132615.1 Gammaproteobacteria bacterium | reverse complement strand
ATATATAAGCTCTGATTTTTCAATTAATTACATAAAAAACACCCCTATTGAGATTAATTATTGAGCATGCCATACTCTAATGCTCACATTTAATTCAAAATTATAAAAATAGCTAGGGGTGTTCAATGGCAAGGTCACATAGAAATTCAATTGAAGCTGATAAAGCACCAGAAAAGGACAGAAAAGCAATTCAACTAATACGTTTAATTTGCAAACTAACTAGTAGCGATCAAGTTACAAATGTTCTTAACAATTTTAAGAAACACAATCCTGATAACACACAAATGGAGCATTCTTTATATTTGAATTTACCTTATCTCATTCAAGAAAAAAAAGAAGCAGCAATAAAAGGTCTTTTAGACAGTGATTACCAATTCGATCTAAATAAAATACGAACCGAAAGTGAAAAAGAAAGCGACTCTTATTCTTTGCTTAGCTATGCTATACGTAAAGAAATCTCCCTGCCCTTAATTGAATTAATGATAACAAAAAATGCAAAAGTTAATGAAAACACATCGCCCAATGGAAGTACTCCGCTTCATATAGCATGTGAAATGGCAGATATTAATGTAATACGTTTATTGGTAAATCATAATGCTGATGTTAATGCATTAAATAAAGATGGTAATCCCGTGACTTACGATCTTTGTTCACCTGAGCATAAAATTGAAACTTTAGAACAATTTGTTAATGAGTATCACATTGATCTTAAAGCATTTCCTCACGCTGATTTACTTCATGTTGCCTGCGAATTTGATAACATGGAATGCATCAATTGGCTGCTAAATGAAAGAAAAATGGATGTTAACCAAGCTGACTCTAAAGGCTATATACCGCTTAATTATGCGGTTAAAGACGCTTCAATTGAAGTATTGGAGTTGTTATTAAAGCATGGCGCTGATATTAATCATGTATCAATAAGTAAAAAAACCGGCAATATGTGGACACCAGTTACAACTGCCCTAGAAAGTCGCAGCGGTAAAATTATAAAATACTTACTTCAGCATCATACTTTTGATACTCGTAAAGAAGGTTTATTTTATTTGCATCAAGCTTTAATAAGATGTACTAGCCATACTATCAAAGCATTAGTTGAGAAGGGAGCAGATATTAATGCGCGAGATAACCGTAACTCTTCCGTGTTAAGTACAGCAATTGCCGTAGGTAATTTTGACGCGGCTAAATATTTGCTAAAATTAAATGTAGATTTAACGCCACAGGATTCAGAAGGGTCAACAGCATTAGATTTAGCAATATGGACTGATTCTATAGAAATGGTGAATTTAATTTGCGAAAAGTTATGCCTAAATAAATCGCCAATTGAGAAAATTGTTATCTATGAGGAAATACTAAAAAAAGCTCAAACTTTAAATAAGAGAAGGATAATCAGTTACGCACAAGGTAAAATTCAGGATATAACATTAGCAATCGCGCAACAGTCAAAAAACGAAAATAATCCAACATTAGAAAGAAAAGAAGAAAAAGGCAAAGAAAAAGAAGTTTTTTCTGAAAGCCCAGCACCTTCTAAATCACAACAACGTAGAAAAAAAGCTAAAAATCGAAAAGTATTAAGCAAAAAAACTCAAAAAGAAAACGCAAGGCCAGCGGCTAAGCCGGAAGTACAAACAGAAGAAATTACTTGGTTAAGTGGTTTAGTTACATCAACTTCCCCACAAACTTATAAACTCGATAATCATGATGGATATCGTGTGTGTGTAATGCAAAATTATTTACAAAGGGAAACAGGCCGATCAGAAACTCTAGATAGTTTACTTGATATACAGCGTTGGAAAATATGCCGAGAGAAGGGAGCGACTGGGTTAAAAATGTTTAATCCACATACAATGGTTTCTTTGTATGTGGACAATGAATCAATGGGTCAATTTCCAATTTATTTTGAATTGAAGAAACCTCATGAAAAAGCCCGCATATATGGTATTGAAATTCCTGCCGATTTAATAACCAAAACACATACTCAGCAGTTTAATACTAAATTGATTCTTTTATGTAAGTACGACCCTAAAGGATTACATGAAGGCAACAGGCTCCCCAATACTCTTAAAATTAACATTCCACGTAGTGAATTTAAGTTAGCGGCTACAAAAAGAAAAGAAAGCGAAGCTTCTTGTTCTTACCATGTTTCGCGAAGAAACTGATTAACTGCTGCGATCAAATAGCAGTGACTATAAAATGCGGCTTCAGAGCATTGCCAAGTAAGCTAAACCAGAAGAAATTGATACTCTTTCTTCTGGCTGCATTAATTATTTCCTTTTCAATAGTTATTTTTTATATTAAACAACCTAAGCGTAAACGTTTTTAAATCTTCACTGAAAAACAACCCTCGCATAGCCTTTCCATTTCTGATACATTCCTCTTCCACAGTTATAGCTAATAATATCTACTAGCTTGCAAAATGGAATGTATCGTGTGTGAGACGAAAAATTACTATTGGGTATATATATTACTTTGTGAAAATGATACCTATTACACTGGTTATACCAATCATTTAATTAAGCGATACAAAAATCATCTAAGTAGGCGAGGTAGATGTAAGTACACTCGCAGCTTTAAACCTATCTACTTAGCGCAATGCTGGGTATTTAGGGAAAAATCGCAAGCAATGAAAGTTGAGTATTTAATCAAACAATTGCCTCGTAACCAGAAAACCAACCTTATCAATTTTCCGCATTTGATTGAATCATCCATTTTTAAAGATTTTAGAATCAAGGTCAAATCCCCTAGTGAATAGGTTATTGAGTGGATAATGAATGAAATTAGCCAAAGCATTGTCATCAAATATAACTATTTCCTCTAGCTCTTCATTTAAATAATTTTTAACAAAAGATTTCTTTTTAGTAGACCCTTCTGGCAAATAGGCTGTAAGTGCAGCCG
>BMAH01000128.1 GCA_014132615.1 Gammaproteobacteria bacterium | reverse complement strand
CAATTAGATTTAGTAAAAGCATCTGCCAAGTTAAATTGCAGCATAAATTTAGTTAAATTAGGAAATAATTCACAATCCTTAGCTAAATTCTCTCGGCGTTCACTAACATAATTTAGCAATCTTTTTAAGAAAAAGGCACGCCTTTCCATATCTTCATTTACTTTATCTAAGTGCTCCACAACCTTTATTGAAGACACTTCATCAAGCGTAGTTAATTTCATACCTAGAACTAGATTAATTATCTCATTATCTGGAATGAGAGCAATTTGATGCTGCCATTCATGCTCAGGTATATAATGGGATAAAACCATAGTAAAAATTTCGCGATTTGAAATAAGCGGTAAGATAGATTTAGCTAATTCATAATCGCCTTTTTTACTATAACTTGCTGTTATTTTGTATTCATTGGTTCTTAAAGCAGCTAACAATTCATTCTTAGCTAATTGAATATTTTCATCGCTTTCTTTTTCCCGAATAGCTTGCATATAACGATGAGCTTCAGAAGAATGATAGTAAATTAGTTGCAATTCAGATGGGCTTAACGGCTCTAAATGCTTATAATTTTCACTATCAGAAATAAACTTCACAATAGATACAGGAATCAACTCACCTTGGCGTTCAATAAGAACAAATTCATTGGGTAATAATTGATAAAATTCAGGAGAGAAATTGACACCTGGCATTAATAAATCATAAGCATGCTTATCTGTTAATTTCATCTCCCTTAAGGTATTTGCAATCAACAAGCAGGCAAAGTTTGCCCTAGAGTAGGGATTAATCTGCCAACTAGCATCAGTTAAGCAAATCGTCTTAAATCGATCAGCAAATAATTTTTCCAATTTAGTAAGAAAATGGGTAGATTCACTTTCATGCTTAGCATGCTGTTGTAAAAAATTTTTTATTTCCATCACAGCTGAAGTTGATTCTAATATCACCAAAGGCGAAGCTTTTCTTTCCGTTTTTAATTTTTCATCTAATAGAGATAATAGAATTGCTACTAAATTTTTTGTTAGCATAAAAGTATCCTTACTATGCATTGATAAATAACTTATGTCGCTGATGCAGTGAGCCTTAAGCTACTAACAGC
>BMAH01000127.1 GCA_014132615.1 Gammaproteobacteria bacterium | reverse complement strand
TAAGGGTGGGATAGGTCTTTGCATCACAGGTAATGTCATGATTGATCGTCATGCTTTGGGTGAACCTAACAACATCGTAATTGAAGATAGACGGGATTTGGATTTATTAAAGCGCTGGGCAGCAGCAGGAAATAATTGTGGAGCAGCGATATGGATGCAGATTAATCATCCGGGGAAACAAGCTCCATTAGGTTTAAATCGAGAAACTGTTGCACCTTCGGCTGTGCCGTTTAGCTCGGGAATGAAAAGATTTTTTGGTGTACCGCGCGCGTTAAAGCAAGGAGAAATTGAAAATATTATTATGCGTTTTGGGCGTACGGCTAAAATTGCTATTGAAGCAGGATTTAAGGGTGTACAAATTCATGGTGCGCATGGCTATTTGGTCAGTCAGTTTTTATCCCCTTATCATAATAGACGTACTGATGAATGGGGTGGAAGTCCAAGCAAGCGGCGCCGTTTTATGTTGGAAGTGTTAAGTGAAATCAGAAAACAAATTGGTCAACAGATTCCTATTGGTATTAAGCTAAATTCAGCTGATTTTCAACGAGGTGGTTTTAGTGAAGATGAAGCAATAGAAGCTATTCAAACATTAGAAGAGGCGGGTATTGATTTAATTGAAATCTCAGGCGGCACTTATGAGGCTCCTGCTATGACTGGGTTAAATAAAAAAATGAGTACTCTGGAGCGTGAAGCATATTTTCTTGAGTTTGCGGAGCAAGCGCGGTTTAAAACACGCACACCATTGATGGTGACGGGTGGTTTTCGGACAAGTCAGGGTATGGCAAATGCAATTTCTTCTGGTGCTGTTGATTTAATCGGTTTAGCGCGGACTTTGGTAGTTGAACCTGATTTACCATTACGTTTGCTAAACGGATTGAAAGCAAAGCAAACAATAAAACCAATTTCTACTGGTATTAAGCGAATTGATAAAAGCGGCTTCCTGGAGATCGCTTGGTATACTCATCAATTATTAAGAATGGGTCACGGTAAAAATCCTAAACCTGATTATTCTGCACTTTCAATTTTTTTAATAAAAGTTATACAAGGCATGTGGCGATCAATTAGAAGAAAGTTTATGTTGAATTAGCAAGCGAATTTATTTAGTGAGGTATAAATATAAATTATTGTTAATAATAGTGGCAATCTTTATGCGAGTTTAAAGTGCCTTGTATGATAAGCAATGCTCTTATAAGGTCCATAAATTAACACCTCTTACCCATCTTTGCTAACGTAATAATGATGAGGATATTTACGATAATTGATGAATTTTCTATGGATAAGATTATTAATGAAGTGCATAAGAATATCATGACAAGTTGGTTAAAATTATTAGATTAAAAGATATTGTTTTAATTGAAAAATTTTTAATTCAGATCAATGCTATAATATTTATATACTAATTAAAATAAGCACAAACTATGGAATCTTCGCACCACGATGTTGCTCCTATAATTCATTACACTTGGATTGGCCCACCCAATAATCCTGGCATAGGCGTGCCTGGGCATGATGTCGCTGGCCCTATTTCCATGGCTAAGGCAAATAAGCATAATCCTATTATTTTTTGGTGTTTATTCGATTATCTTGACCATTATAAAAAAAAATTTGAAAAACATCCTAATATAGAAGTACGTTCAATTGAACACCATATAGAAAAAGAAATGCCGAATTATGAAAAACAGACTGATCAACTGATTGATATAATGCAAAAATGTTTAAATGAAGAGAAAAAAAGGAATACTATTCGTGATCGTGTCACTTTAAAAGAAGCTTTTTCTTTATTTTTGCTTTGTACCCAAGCTGGGTATGTACTTGATACCAATATTATACCAACTGAGAAATCTATTACTCTTCCAGCTTATACCAATGTTAAAGCCCCAGCTTTTAAAGAGCATTCTCAAGATATTGCCGATTTTGAAACCTGGATGCTCTATTCACCCGCTCCTGGAAATGAATCAGTAATTACGATGCTAAACAATTTTTATTTGAGCTGGCGTAAGACTGAAAAATATTATCGTACCCATGGAGCGGACCGTGCTTTTTATGATTTAATTAGTTGCGCGTTTTCTGTAGCTATAGCAACTGAATATTTTAAACAAAAAATAGATTTATGGATTGTACCTGATATAGAAGATAATTTTGTTCTTGTTAAAGAATTAAATTTAATCAAATTTTATAGTAATACCCATAAGTATAAATCACGACAAAAATTTAATCCTACTTTATTCGCAGATATTAAGAATAAAGATAGAACTCTCAGTGAAATATTTTTTGCTGTTAGATCAGCTAATGATATCTGGCTTAAATTATTAATTGAGCATGGCGCCGATGTTAATGAAACAATAAAAAAACCATCTTATTATAATTATCGAGGCGAAACACCTTTGCATGTCGCTATTAAAATGAATAATCTAAGTAATGTATCTATCTTACTTAAAGCCGGAGCTGATCCTGATATACCTGCTCTCTATCCAGGCGATGTAGAAATCACTGCTAGGGATCTTATGCAGTCTAACGAAATATTTCACGAGTTGCTCGCTAAACTACCTCCAATTAATCCTGATCGTAGGTGTAGTTTGGGTAAAGCTAAAAAAACAGCCAGAGCAGATGTAATTGCTTTTAGGCGTGAATTAGAAAGCGATTGGCAAAATGCTCTAGAATTGTTAAAACAAATTCCCGAAGATCAACTGGCTAAATTTATCAAATTAGCTAATTTACACCCTTCACATGGGCAGGTATTAGTAGACTATGCCGAAAAATCCCAGGATTATCATTTACTATTAGCATTATTAGAGTCAAATGGGAGTTTTTTTAATGCTAAACAGCCTGAATATGCACCCGCATTATATGAAGGGCTAGATATTTTAAAAGATCATCAGCTTGATCAAGATCCTTTTTTAAGAAGATTTCTTGTAGAAAATCTAGAGAATTTTAAGCTTTTAATAAATCATATACTCAGTTTTTATGAGGTTGAGATACTTCCCAACGATAAAATTAGCGCTGCTTTATTAGCACACCCGGATGAAGCTCAGCGCTTACTTGAGGTGATTGCTCATTTATATAGAGAAAATTTATTTCAAGATGATATTCTTGAAGCGATATTATCTTATCCTGAGAATGCAATTGGAATTTATGTTGCTATTTTAAGGTGGAAGATAGCTGAAAGAGAAACAGATGATGCGCTAAGAAAATTAATACTTACAAATTCTAGCTTGATAAAAACTAATTTTATCAGCCTTCGCAACTTAGAAGAGAGAAATCTGTTAGACAAGTTATTGAATGAAGATACAAAGGT
>BMAH01000126.1 GCA_014132615.1 Gammaproteobacteria bacterium | reverse complement strand
TTTATTTTCTTGTTTACCCTTGGTTGATATGTATAAACTATATTTTTTTCAGGATGAAATCAATGTATGTTAGACAGCAAGTATTAGAAGAAAACGAATCTCTCCTCCTTCTGAAACGTGATAAGTTAAATAAAAAATACCATAGTTTATCTCAAGATGAATCGTCACCTAGCTATTGGGCGTTTTTACCAGACTTTGGTCGAATTAGACATTATATGCTGTCATGGTTACCTTCTTGGGATTATTTATATGTTAAATTACCCTCTAAATATAAATTATTGAATGCTTTTCTTGCTATTACGACTTCCATTCCTTTTATTCCTTACACTATGCAATTGTTTACGGGTACTCATCCAAAAGATTTTAGCTTTGCTTGGTGGAATAATTTATCTTTACCGGAGCAAAGTTTAACTAGTTTCATGTCAGTTCTCACATTTATTATTGCTGCTGTGGTTCATTATCATTATTTTCCTTCTACTGGAAAAAAAATAATAGAAATACTGAGTGATTGGTCAGGCAAGGTAGGGGTTAATACTATCAATATTGTATTATCAGTTGCTACTATGATCTCTGCTTATGGTTTGGGTTATGATGCAATGATTCCTGCAGGTGTCTTATGGGCAATTGTAGGCGGTCTTATAAACTCAGGATTATTTGGTGCCTTTCGTTTAGTTTTTATCCCAGCCTTTATAAATAGAGTGGAAAATATTTTTGATGAAGATGAAGCTTGTAAGGAAAAGTGCATTGAATATTTAAGTCAATTAAATGACAAAGAAGAATTTAATGAATTTTTAAAAGAGAAGCCGCTTTGTAAGCGTACTATCAAAGAAGTATTAATAAAACTTAATGGTAAGTTAGATGAGGATGGTATCTCATCGCTATTAAAACCTTATAGCTTGACTCAGAGAATTAAGCATACCAGCAGCTATTTGCTAAGTATTACATTAGGCACTGCACTTTTTACTGCTTATACATTATTTAATACACAAACAGGTTACAGAGGAATGGAAGTAATAAGTGAATTGATTAATGACCAGTATCCTATTAAATCACTCTCAAATGTGGCTAAATTTGCTATAGGATCGCCTTCCGGTGTTTCAGCTGGGATGTTAGCTTTTGTACTGGGTTATGATGCACCTAAAGTTTTCCATTTAACAATAGAATATATTAAGCAACATCCAAGTCGCTGTATAAATTTATTTATTTTGGGCGGTATTATTACTGCTGCTTTATTAGATTTAGGCGGCATTGCAAGCCCTGCTTATAATGTGGCGGCTGATGAAGATAACTTTGTATTCCTTTCAATGAATAATGCAAGCGGGCCAGTTTTTGTAGGTTTATGTGCCTTTGTTAGTTTTCTTATTGATTATTCTGGCATGCAAGCAATTGTCTTTAAAAACAAAGATAAAAACATTGAGGAACCGATTCAGTTAGAAGTTAAGGATATAATAGATTGGCTGCAGAATGATAAAGACGCAAATAAAATAGTAGGGAAATTAAGTAAAATGGGTTTGTTTGCAAATAAAGAAAGTAATAAAACTAATGAAATAGCTATTAGAAAATATTTTTCAGCTTAAGAATAAAGATAAGAGTTTATTC
>BMAH01000125.1 GCA_014132615.1 Gammaproteobacteria bacterium | reverse complement strand
CTGTATATACAATGCAAGCTAATACAGCTATTAAAAATGAATTAGAAAAATTCAACATTAGCATGCCAAAACCAATAGCTGCCGCCCCCAAACTCAGCATAAAGTATTTATTGTATTTACCAATTAAGTCCCCCAAAGGCGCGGATGCTATAATTACTAAGAATGAATTTAGTGTAAATAATATGCTAACTGCTTTGATGTCTAAATCAGGAAATGCATCACGGATATAAATCGGATACGTACAACTTAGCTGGGCAACAATCATTCCAATAAGCAAGACACTTATCAGAACAAGTAACAATCGATTATTTGGCAATTTGCTGTTTTCAGCAGCATCAATTTGATTATACTCAATCAAATATTTTTCTTTATTAACATCATTAGAAGCAAAAGCAAACCATGCTAGGAATAAAAGCGAAACGCCTATAACGAAAAAGATTCGATGAAAACCAAAACTGGCTAAAACCCCTATAGCAATGCCTGAAATTCCTAGACCTAAATTTGAAGCAATAGAAAGAATATTAAGAACTTTTATTCTCGTTTTTTCATTATCAGCTTTTTCAAGTGCGACTAATTGATTTGCTGTGATAAATCCATAACCCGCTATACCAAGCATCATGAAATTTAGAATAAGCAGGTAAATTGATTTGATTTCAATTAATAATAAATAGCCAATTGCTTGCATTGTATATACAGTGGGGGAAATAATTTTTTTTTGCATGGCGCAGTTACTGTGCTACCAAGATGGTAGTAAAAGTAAAAAAGGGGTGAGTCTAGGTAAGTTTAGATTGGTATATGGTATGAGTAGAGTTCTTGGCCCTCTTATAGGCGGTAGTATTTATGAGAGTTACGGCGGTACCATTGTATGGTATTTATGTGGTGGCATTGGTTTTATCTACATATTTAGCATTAGCCTGTATGTTTTCATTTTACAAAGTACCATTAAGCCAAAAATTAATTTTTAGAACTTGTTGCAATAGATTAGGAGTTGGCATATCAGATGCTTCTTGATATTATGATTTTTATTATTACGGGGAGTATATTAAATTGAATATATTGACCTTACTTGAACAACTTGCTTTTACCCCCTGCTTTAAGGACAGTGCAAATATTTTACTTAAAAAACGGCCTTCTGACTTGGCAAGTATTATTTTGACAAATAATGCTGAAGCAATAAAAAATATAATATCAGATGAATATCTTCCCAATGAATCGCACGTGCTTACAATTCATAATGGGAAGGATGCTTCATCGCAATAAAAGATTTAAAAAAGATTTTTAGGTGTTTGTTTTGAAAAAATCATCATTAGTTGTAGTGGGTTCAGGCATTAAGTTTCTGTCCCATCTAACGATAGAAGCTAAGGTAAATATAGAAGAAGCTGATAAAGTTTTATACTTAGTTAATGAGCCAGCAATAAAACAATGGATATGCAAGGCTAACATCAATTCAGAGTCATTAGATAAAATATATTTTAAATATGAATATAGATTGGAATCTTATAAGGCAATAACCAATTATATTATCGATCAGTTAAAATCAGATAAGAAAATTTGTGTAGTATTATATGGGCATCCCTGTGTATATGCTAAACCTGCTCTTGATGCTGTTTGTCAAGCAAGACAGCTAGGATACTATGCAAAAGTTTTACCAGGAATCTCTGCAGAAGATTGTCTTTTTTCGGATTTATTAATTAACCCAGGAAGTCATGGGTGCCAATCGTTTGATGCAACTAATTTACTTGTTTCAAAAAAGCACATCGATATAACTTGTCACATAATTGTATGGCAGGTAGGTGTCATAGGAACGCTAAGGCATGCAAAAATACACAATAATAAAGTTGGCTTAGATTTTTTAATTGAATACCTATGCACGTATTATGATAAAGACCATAAGATAATAGTGTATGAAGCAGCTCAATATGCAGGTTTAGAGCCACTAATAAAGTCTATTAATCTATCCCTACTAACTACTAATGATGTATCTCGAATCTCGACAATTTATATTCCTCCTGCAAAAAGCCCAGTCCAAGATAAAGAGATGATAGAGAAATTGGGAATTAATTGGATACCTTAAGTCTATTTGCAGCAGGCATAATTGAGACGCATCCTCTAATAAATGGTGCATCGGCTGCAAAACTTGCTGAGGTTTCTTTATATTGCGAATATTTAAATCTTTCATCAAACATAGGAAGTTTATTGGATAAATTAATTATGCCATGTGGATCGGGTTTATTGTGAAAATAATGAAATTCAACATTCTTAGCTGCTTGATTTAGTACGGTGTCGGAACACATAGTATTATTTTTTGCTAATTCTTGTATAAATATTTTAGTTATATGGGCTAGCTCTCTCATCTCAGTGAGGGTGCTGGAAATAGTTCGAGATTTAGGGGAAAAAACATGAGTAGATGGATGTTGTAATGAATAATATATAGGTTGATTATCTTTATCAAAGTTGAAATGCGCCGGTTGAAGAATGCTGGTGATGTATTTTTTGAGGCCGTAAGATTCTACAAATGCATTTTCCAAGATTTGAGTTGGAAGTGAGTTATCATCAGTGGCTATTGTAAACCCTGGCAAACAACCCAGGGAAATTGTAAATAAATGTCTAGCAGTGTCAACCAAGTATGGGTTGGGTTTGAGATTTCTTCTTTTTTGAATAATGGAATAAAATACATCGTAATAGAAACTATTACGTTGATACTCATAATGTGCCCAAGCCATTTCATGCAAATATACTTTTAAAGGTAACCAGTCTTTATCAGTTTCTAGCTTATCAAGCCACTTCTGAGAAAAATACATTAAACATGAGCGCCAATCACATTGTGTGATCGGTGCTTGTGTGATTTCTTTAAAAACGAACCAATGGTCGTATAAAGTTTTAGGTGGAGATGATTGTACATTGTAATCTCTTTGAAGATTAATATGATGAGATGAGCATCCAATGCTAGGTAACATGAATACTGACCTTGCCCCTGATGTTAAGGTAAGTATGCTATTAGGTGCATAAATGCGTGAGCTTTTTCTGCTTAACAGCTTTGAGAATGGAAAAAAAGCTCCTGGTTGATACACGTTCCTTGGAATAGTTACTTTTTCGTCTGGGAGATCAACAAATAACTCAAGGTTTTTTTCTAGTAACATAGCAAAAGGTGCGCCATTTTTACTATAACCCAGATCTTTCACCATATCCTTAGAAGCTTCATTATCCGTTAATCTATAGTAGCTGTTTTTATTAGTAGGGAAAAATGTACTCAGCGTATCTCCTTTGATTGCTCCATAAGGATAATAAGCTAAATAAATTGGAAATGATTTGTCAGGATTTAATTCGTCAACAATTTTTTCAATGCCTAATTTTCTAGTCACAAGCTCAAGCACAATTTCTGC
>BMAH01000124.1 GCA_014132615.1 Gammaproteobacteria bacterium | reverse complement strand
CTGGGGCTAATTGGTTACTTCAAACAAATTTACTTCATTACCGAAATTCGCTAAACAGGATGAGTCTCTTTATTAATCAGCTTTCAGATTCTGTTCCATTGGAAAATTCTAAAAATGCAAGGCGCTAAATTGAAGAATTCATAAGTTGCCTGGGGAGATCCCCGCCAAAAGCACGCGGGAATGACGAGGTTGGGCGTTAGCGTGGAAGTAAGGTTGGGCGCTAGCTTGGGGCTGACGCTAGCGCCGATTTCTGTCATCGAATTACTAAACATCTACAAGGATGATGACAGAGCACAACGACAAGGTATACTGATATTAAGCCTAAGCGGAGTAATTAGTACTCATGTTTACCAAATGGAACACTTATGCTTTGCTTTTAGTCTGTTTATTGCCCTTATTAGGCTGCTCAAAGGGAGAAAACCAGGCACAAGGTTATATAGAAGGACGATATACCTATGTGGCAACTAGTGTTTCAGGGGTATTAGAAAGTTTGCCTGTTGAAAGAGGCACTTTTGTTAAGCAGGGTGACTTATTATTTACATTACAAGAACAGCCAGAAAGTGATGTTTATCGTGCTGCAGTGGAAAGTCTTAGTGAATCAATCGCGGCAAAACAAGCAATAGAAGCTAATTTGGTTTTTGCTAAATTAACTTACGAACGTTATAAAACCTTAGTTCCGCAAAAAGCAATTTCCCAGTCTCAATTAGATAATGCCCTTGCAACCTATAATGCAACGCAAGCTCAGCTTGCTCAAGCTGGTGCAACTATTTCTATGAATTCAGCGCAAGTCGCAGAAGCTTCTTGGCGCAAGGAGCAAAAAAAGCAATACGCACCCGTAAACGCCATTGTATTTGATACCTACTATAGACTTGGTGAATACACGATTGCTAATGAACCTATTCTTTCTTTACTTGCACCTGCAGACATTAAAGCAATTTTTTATCTTAATGAACCTATCATGTCGCGAATTAGATTGGGCGATAAAGTATCAGTAAAATGTGCAAGCTGTAAAAATGCGCATCAGGGTATTGTTAGTTTCATTTCACCTTCAGCGGAATACACACCACCTGTCATTTATAGCAATCAAACCAATGAAAAATTAATTTATAGAATAGAAGCGCGCTTTTCACCTAGCGATGCTTATCAATTGCATCCCGGCCAACCCGTCACTGTGACTTATACTCTCCATGAGTAATTACATTGTTGATGTCAAAAACTTAAGTAAAAGTTTTGATAATAAACCTGCAGTCATTGATGTTTCTTTGCAAGTGAAACGGGGAGAAATTTTTGGTTTTTTAGGCCCAAACGGCAGTGGTAAAACAACGACTATACGTATGTTATGCGGTTTAATGACGCCTGATTCTGGTAGCGGTACTTGCTTAGGTTACAATATTTTAACTCAATCTAATTTGATCAAACCTTTAGTTGGCTACGTTCCTCAATCATTCAGTTTATATAAAGATTTAACGGTCAAAGAAAATTTAGAATTTGTGGCGAGAGTTTACGGCGATCAGGATTATGCAAGTCGTGTAAGAAAAATAATAGCTGATTTAGAATTAACGCCTTATACCAATAAATTATCTGGCCGTTTATCAGGCGGTTGGAAGCAGCGTTTATCGTTAGCAGCTGCATTAATTCATGATCCAAAATTATTATTACTAGATGAACCAACAGCGGGTGTGGATCCTAAGGCAAGACGTGATTTTTGGAATTATATTTCCATTTTAACTAGCCAAGGCATGACAGCGTTGGTAAGTACGCACTACATGGATGAAGCAGAACGTTGTAATCGGTTAGCCTATATCGTTTACGGACGTCTCATGGCTGAAGGCACTATTCCTGAGATTATCAAGCAAGTAGGATTAATCACCGTTTCTGTGCATCAAGCCGATTTAGCAAAATTAGCTCAGCGTTTACAAAATCAACCCGGTATAGATCAAGTTGTTCCTTGGGGTAATGAATTACGCTTAGTTGGCACGGATCAAGTATTAATGGAAAAAACGTTGCATAATTTTCCTGATTTAACATGGAATCGCGTTCCCAGTAATCTAGAAGATGTGTTTATTCACTTAGTGAATGAGCGCGCAATGGAGAAGTAAATGTCATCTACACATTTTTCTTTTTTTAGATTATGGGCATTGATAGCAAAAGAATTCGCACAATTTAAACGTGATCGCAGCACGTTTGCCATGATTATCAGTTTACCCATCGTGCAATTAATTTTATTTGGTTTAGCAATTAATACTAATCCTAAATATTTACCAAGTGCTTTAATTAATTTTGACAATGGATCTTTTTCTCGCACCTTAATTCATGAGTTAGAAAATACGCAATATTTTAAATTCGATCATTATCCTGCGTCTGAAGAAGCGGCTCAAAAATTGATGGAAACTCATCAAGTTTTATTTACCTTAACCATTCCTAGCAATTTCTCTTGGCAATTAGTAAGAGGTAAACATCCAAGCGCTCTATTAGAAGTAGATGGTACAGATCCCGTGTCAGTTGCTTATGCTGTTGCTGCATCCAATGGATTAATGGGCAATGTCTTTCAATACGATTTACAAGGCCCATTAGACTCATTAAATGGCAAGAAAGGCCCCGCAGAATTACTTATTCATACTAAATATAATCCCAGCGGCATTACGCAATACAATATTGTGCCAGGTTTGTTAGGAACTGTATTAACGATGACGTTTGTCATGGTTGCCTCCATGGCACTGACTCGTGAGCGCGAACAAGGTACGCTTGAAACTTTATTATCAACGCCTATTACGCCGCTTGAAGTGATTATTGGTAAAGCAACGCCTTTTTTACTGGTGGGTTATTTACAGACGGTAATAGTTATTTTGCTAGCTGTAACGTTTTTCAAAATTCCATTACTGGGTAGTGCGACGCTATTATTTATCTCAGTGCTGCCTTTTATTCTCGCTAATTTAGCAGTAGGCATTACCATTTCAACCTTAGCAAAAACCCAGTTGGAAGCAAGCCAAGTAAGCGTCTTTTTCTTTCTACCCTCTATGTTGCTCTCAGGTTTCGCCTTTCCTTTCAAGGGTATGCCCATGTGGGCCCAATGGCTTGGAAATATGCTGCCTATGACGCATTTTATCAATATTGTGCGCGGTATTATGCTAAAAGGCATAGGATTTGCTGCTGTTTGGGTGGATTTATGGCCTATGGTGTTATTTATGCTTATTATGCTCATGATAGCGCTAAAACGTTATCGCCAGACCTTAGATTAGTAGTTGATTTTTTAGTCAAAAAAAGACGAAATTTGATTGATCTTAAGGTATTTTTAACTTTCCTTAGCGTATAATTCCCCTCCTGGATGCATTAGGTTTTAATTCTTACCCTTCATGGAAGAAGAAATAGAATAATCTAAGACAATGAGGCTTACTATGAAGAAAATAATATTGCTCGCGTTTGCTATGTTATCGGTTCTTTTCACTCAAATTTCATTTGCTGATGCCAATGGGTATAGGGCAATACTTATAAAAGGTACGAGTTTAGCAACCATGCGTTCTGCCAAGCTAGAACCTACTGATATTCCTATTATCAATTTCACCCGTAATCTTATTTATGCTACGGTGCCAAATGCAATAGGCATACAAATTGGCGCTGGAGACACAGGCGTTATTAAGTATGATCGTCCTGCTTATTTAAATATCGTTCTGCAAGATTTTAACGGCTATGCTTTTTTCAATAATAATGTTTGCAATTACGCTATTATCACCGTCACAGAGACACCAAATGGTGGTTACAATACCAACGTTAATAGCTCTTATTGCACGAATTAAGTGAGAGTTTATATGAAAACTGTATTTAAAACGTTAGCAATCATAGCGGCAGGTGCGATGGTAACAGGCTGTGTAGTGGAAGAGTCTACTTATTCTACGGATTATTACAGCCAAGATTACTATTCTGCGCCTAGTTATCCTGCTTACACAAAAACTTATACTAAAACGTATTATAAAAAAGGCCATAAACATCATAATCGCAATTATGACAATGGTTATTCAACGAGTGGAGGCACCAGTGTAAGTGTGCCAGGTAGTAGGCCGAATATCCCAGCTAATAATGGATTTTCAGCAAGCCATGGTAACAGTGCAACTATTACCTCTCCAACACCTGTTCCTACTCCTAGACCTAATGATGGTTACTCATCAAGTGGTAGTGGCTCAGCAAATGTGGATTATCCACCACCGGGCAATCGTACGCCTAGTGAACCTGATGAGGTAAAGCCTATTCCTTCTGCTCCAGGTAGTGGTCTTCCAGGCAGTGGAGCGCCAGGTAGCGGCTTTTCTTCTTCTACTAGTAATTAAGTTTTATACTAGCAATACTAATCCCCGCTTTTGCGGGGATTTTTATTTAAGCCTAGCCTTTATCGTATTCTACTTTCACAGCCGTTTTCACCGAGCTAGAAATAAAACATTGCTCGTGCGCTTTTTTAAATAATTCTTGTAACAAATTAATATCGGGTTGCGTATCACCACTAAATTGAATTTGCGGTTTAATGGTAACTTCTGTCATTGCCATTTTACCTTCACTATTTTTTGCAAGCACACCGATTGCATCAGCTTGATAATTCTCTATTGTTAATCCTTTGATTGCAGCTAGATAAAGAAAGGTCAGCATAAAACAGCTAGAAATAGAGGCGGTAAATAATTCTTCAGGATTAGGTAATTTAGCATTACCTAAAAACTCCGGCGCACTACTTGCATCTACGGATAAGCCACCGCCAAATTGAATATGGTGGGTTCTGTTATAAGATTTTGCATTGAACACGGAATCGTTACGATTCCAAGTAATAGATGAACGATATTGCATGGTAAATTCCTTTTAAAAAAAGAAATGTACCATAAGTTTGACAAGATGTGGCTGTGACGGGGCATCATTGTCATCCTGAGCGTAGCGAAGGATCTGCTTCTACTCAGCAATGGAAAATTAAGCAGATCCTTCGCTACGCTCAGGATGACAATGGTTATCTTTTTTGATTAAGATAGCAAAAATTTTTTAACATAGGATAAAAAGAATGAGAAGCAGGATATCTAGGCGTCTTGGTTTAAGTGCTAAATCACTTTTCGCTCAACAGGCTAATGTAACAAGCCTATCTTCACGTGCAATGCAAATCACAACTAGTCAAAGTCTTAATAGTTATTCAACTTCAGAAACAGAAGCTGAATGGCAGAAGAGAGAGGGAAGTCACTTTATTACTAAGCCAGCATTTGGTTCATTGTTTAGAGAAGATAAAAAATCACTTAAAGAAATACTATTCACTAACGCGGGTATGCACGCACTTGCAAACGAATATATTACAGTTGATGAATTCCTCTCTCTACCGCTTAAATCAAGATATTACTTCGCTAGATTATTTTATGAAGTATCCCCTATAGATAGGGAGAATGAAGTTATCAAAGAAATAATAGACAGAGTTTTTACTTCCTCTTATTTAGAAATGAGTGCATTTGCAAAGCTATCTTATAAACATCAAGAAGTGTTAATTGACTTATTGACTATTCCCTCAGGCGCCGGAATTGAAATGCTAAATGCAGGCGTTTTTAATCTACAAGACTTTTTTTCTTTTGCAGCCTGTGAGCAACAAGCCATTATTTCTTTAGCTGAGGATTATCAGCGTTTCGGGGCTAGCCCTTTTGAACTTGATAGAGTAATTAGAAAAGCTCAACGATTAGTTAATGGATTCACATTACCAGTTCATGATAAGGAAATAGAAATAGACAAACCTGAAGATATAAATAGATTCCGCCCTTAATCCGGGGGTGATTTTCTAAATCGTTTCACCACCTGAGCGGTTTTATTATCAATGATTTCCCCATGAAAGTTACCAAACATTTCATGGGTTTTGATTAGCATCCAATTGTAGAGTTGCTCAATCTCATCACCGCTCTCACGTGCGACCTCATCCTGATCAAAGTAAATTCTAGCAGTATATCGGTGCGGCATGTGGGCAGCCCTCTAGGATATGGTTAATTTATAACCATATATCTTTATTATAGGACATACAATAGTAAATAAGATAGCTGATTAATGACCTGAAAAATAAGGAAAAACGACCAAATGTTACTCTTGGTCGTCTTTTTCTATGACTAAACTGGGTTTTATAGTCTTTAAAAATTGTCTAATGAGAGCAGGGTTAGCAGCAACCACATCCCCTGTTTTTAAATAATCTTCTCCACCGTGCGGATCACTTACTAAGCCGCCTGCTTCCTTGATTAACAAAATACCAGCAGCGATATCCCAAATATGTAAGCCAAATTCCCAAAATCCATCTAAGCGGCCGCAAGCAACGTAGGCTAAGTCTAACGTAGCAGCGCCTGCTTGGCGTATATCTCCACAAATGGGGAGGATAGATTGTAATACTTTACCTGGAATGGTGGTTAAATCGCCTATATGCCTGCAATCAAAGCCAGTGCCAAGCAAACATTCATTTAAATTCTTGCGTTGAGCTACACGGATTCTGCGCTCATTGAGCTGTGCCCCTTTGCCTCGGGTGGCAGTAAATAATTCCTGACGTACAGGATCGTAAATAACGCCGTGTTCTATCCGATTTTTATGGATAACAGCGATGGAAACAGCAAAATGCGGAAAGCCATGGATAAAATTACGTGTACCATCAATAGGGTCTATTACCCACTGATAGTCATCCCCTTCAATTAAGCCGCCTTCTTCACCCATAATGCTATGGCTTGGATAGGCTTTATGAATAATGGAGATTATTTCTTGCTCAACTCGCCTATCTACCTCAGTGACAAAGTCATTAGGTCGTTTTTCGGCGATTTTTACCGTGTCCATGCGTTGCATGGCCCTGGTTATGATATTACCAGCAGTACGAGCAGCTTCTATAGCAATGTTGATAAGTGGTTCACGCATATGATAAAGAGCATCTAGTTATAGGTATTTGAGTGCTCAATGATAAAACGAATAGCCTTTAGATGCTACGTTTTAATTGATTTTTATTATCAGTTAGGATGAGATATTCTTTGCACAGTATCATAATAGTTTGCCAATATGTTGCCAAAAGCTAGGTGGCTCAAGGAGGAGAAATGCTGGTACGATCAATTGAAAAAGAGAAAGAAGAGGAGTGTGCTAGTAGTTTGGGTATTTTCCCACAAGAGATATGGAATTTAATTATCGACCTTGAATCTCGCTTAGCAGTTTTAATTAAAATAGCTAGCCTTTCCAAGGAATTAAGATATATGACTAACTTAGCTATTTTTAAACTCATTCTTTTCGATTTTTGCTCATTTGAGCCAGAGAAGAGAAAACGATTTTTACATGATTACAGGCAAACTGAACATTACAAATT
>BMAH01000123.1 GCA_014132615.1 Gammaproteobacteria bacterium | reverse complement strand
CGCTAAAAGTTGTGAATTTAATGCAAGTACGATAAAGCGTTTAGAATCATTACAAAATGAATTAAAAAATGATAGATCAGATAATTTGAAACTTCCATTAATAAACTTCAGTGTATTTGCTCACTCAAATGCACCAAAGCAGCATAAAAAACCAAAAGAAAGTGCTTGCTTTCTACAATAAGAGTAAAAATATGTTAGATAGAGTTCGCATTGTGTTAATTAATACCTCTCATCCAGGCAATATCGGTTCTGCAGCGCGCGCAATGAAGACGATGGGATTATCTCAACTCTATTTGGTTTCCCCATTAGATTATCCCAATCCTAAAGCACAGGAAATGTCATCAGGCGCAGTAGATATTTTAGAAAATGCTATTCAGGTTGATAGTTTGGATGAAGCTATTGCAGATTGCAGTTTAGTATTAGGCACCAGTGCACGCTCACGCGCTATTCCTTGGCCTATGCTAACGCCTAAAGACATGGCAAAAAAGATTAAAGCAGAACAAGAGCAAGCTGATGTCGCTATTTTATTTGGTAGAGAACAGTCTGGTTTAACGAATGAAGAATTGCAGCGTTGCCATTGGCATATACAGATTCCAGCTAACCCTGACTATAGTTCATTAAATCTTGCTGCTGCTGTGCAGGTGCTCGCTTATGAATTACGTGTCGCAAGTCTTGATCAAACTAATGACATGGAAGAATGGGATTATCGATTAGCAACAGCCGATGAAATGGAAAAATTCTTTAATCACTTGCAGGAAGTATTAATTGAAATAGATTTTCTTAAGTTAAATGCGCCGCGCAAATTAATGACGCGCTTACGTAGGCTCTATTTTAGAGCGCGTCCTGATATCATGGAAATGAATATTCTGCGCGGAATGTTAAGAGCAGTGCAGGAGGCAAAACTACTTAAAAAGGAGTAACTATGGAATCATGTGAAATTACCATTTTAATGCCTTGTCTTAATGAAGCAGAAACATTAGCTGAATGCATAAAGAAAGCAAAACATTTTTTAGTGAGTGAAAATATACAAGGTGAAATTTTAATTGCTGATAATGGCAGTACAGATGGTTCACAAGCTATTGCTAAAGCACAAGGTGCTAGGATCATTTCTGTTGATACGCGTGGTTACGGTGCAGCCTTAAGGAATGGTATTCAAGCGGCTTATGGTCGTTACATCATTATGGGTGATGCAGATGACAGTTATGATTTTTTAAATTTAATGCCATTTTTAACCCGTTTGCGTGAAGGCTATGATTTAGTCATGGGAAATCGGTTCAAAGGCGGCATTTTACAAGGCGCTATGCCTGTGCTTAATCGTTATTTAGGGAATCCTGTTTTATCTTTCTTAGGTCGTATTTTTTTTAAAAGTAAAATTGGTGATTTTCATTGCGGATTACGCGGCTTTAATCGCGATAGTTTTAAGCAATTAGATTTGCAAGGCGATGGTATGGAATTTGCGAGTGAAATGGTAATAAAAGCGACATTAAATAAATTAAAAATTACCGAAGTACCAACCCAACTTGCACCTGATGGCAGATCTAGAAAGCCCCATTTGCGTCCATGGCGCGATGGATGGCGGCATTTACGTTTATTATTAACATTTAGTCCGCGCTGGTTATTTTTCTATCCTGGTTTATTCTTAATGGGCATAGGTTTTGTCCTCATGTTTTTATTAAGTTTAGGGCCCATTGAAATAGCTAATATGAATTTTGACATTCATACTATGTTATTTAGCAGTTTATTTATCATCGGTGGCTTGCAAGCCGTTTCTTTTGCTATTTTTGCTAAGCGCATTGCCGATTTTCATTTAAAAATTAGAAAAGCACCTCAATATTTTAATCAAGCACTGCGTTTATTTACTTTAGAAAGAGGCTTAATCGTCGGATTTTGTCTCATGTTAATCGGTGTCTTTGGTGCAAGTTATTCTTTTTGGTATTGGCAGCACCAATCATTTGGTCCGTTAGTCCCCACTCACATGATGCGTATTTTAATTCCTTCCATTACAGCAATTATATTAGGTTTGCAGCTTATTTTTGCTAGCTTTTTTATGAATTTGCTAGGGTGGTATTATGGGCGTGCGTAATGTTTCAATTTTATTATTTGGTATGCTTGGGTGTGGATTGCTTGCCATTTATTTTGGCAAAGAATTAAATTGGGATTTGGCTAATTATCATTACTACAACCCCATTTCTTTTTTACAATCGCGCTGGAATATTGATTATTGGCCATCCACCCTAATACACGTGCATTTCACGCCTACCTTGGATTTTTTAACATATTTTCTCATTCACTATTTTCCACCTATCACTACTGTTTTTTTACTGGGTGCAATACACGGCATTAATTTTTGGCTAATTTATGCTATTGCTTACGCCTTAACAGATAAAAGAATACTATTGTCTCTATTGCTGGCTGCATTAGGCTTATACGGCCCTACAGCATTACCGGGTATAGGTTCATTTCAGCACGATAATTTAGTTAGTTTATTTGTATTAAGCTTTATTTTATGCCAGATAACATTATGGAAAGCCTATGCACAAGATAAATTATTTTCACGCAAGTTATTTCTTTTTTCTGGTTTAATCTTAGGTGTGGGCGTAGGCTGTAAATTAACAACGGGTCTCTTTATTCCTGCTTATGTTTTATCGTTAATTTGCCTTAGTTTACCTTGGCGCTTTAAATTAAAATTAATTTTACTATTCAGTGCGAGTGTAACCATAGGCATCATACTGTCATCAGGTTATTGGATGTTATTTTTATGGCAGCAATATCAAAATCCTATTTATCCTTTATGGAATGCCGTATTTCATTCACCGTATTTTCCAGCAATTAATTGGCATGATGCGCGTTTCCTACCTAAAACATTAAGCCAAGTTTTATTTTTCCCTTTCTATTTTTCTTTAGATGGTCGTACTAACGATGTACCGTTTAGAGATTTTCGTTTTGCTATTTGTTATGTGCTGGTCATTGCATGTGGTTTGCAATTCATTTTTAGTAAAATGCGGAGAAGAAAATCGAATGCCTCTTTAGTTATCACTTGGTTTTTATTATTTTTTATTTTCTCTTATGTTTTTTGGCAAAGTTATTTCTCAATAATGCGCTATATTGTTGTATTAGAAATGTTATCGCCTATATTAATTTATTTGCTGCTAACTTCTTTAATAAGTGATAAAACGATAGCATTTGCTTTCGTGAGTTTAAGTTTCTTCTTCATAGCAATAACATTAACACCCGCCTCTATGGTGCGTGCACCCTGGTATCAAGCAGATTATTTTAATGTGAAATTACCTAGTGTCGTTACGCTTAATCAGCCCTCGCAAACGGTGTTAACCCCTTTCCCTGCTTATGCCTTACAAACACACCCTAGGCCACAACTTTATCTCATACCCTTTTTTCCAAAAAATTGGCGTTTTATAGGCATTTCCTATACAGGCATGGAATATACGTTGTCAAACAAGTTGCCGGCTTTATTGCAATCTAATCAATCGATTTATTTACTAGTGACACCGACTTATTTAGCAAGCATGTATCAAGTGGCAATGAAGTTAGGTTTTGTAAACCACGGTCATTGTTATAGGGTAGCGAGCGATAGACAACGCATAACAGGAGAAAAACTCTTGTTATGCGCTGTCAGTCGTTAATTTAGAAAAGAATTCTATCCGATTCATCTTGAGCAAAATTTGGATTTAATGATAAGTCATTTTTATCAGGAATAAGTTTTAGCCTATATTCCTTATCAGCATGAGAAATCATTTCTCCTTTACTTAAATAAATAATTTCATTAGCGCGATGAATTTTTCCATTAATCGTCAAATGTGTTAAATCGCTAGACTCTATTAAATAATGCCCATCAAAACGAATAGTAATTTTAGTTTGATGCGGGCTGATTTTAGGTGAATAAAGATAAATGCTACCCCACCAATGTTCGTATTCACTAGCAAGATAATCTTTAATCGCATAAGGCAATGCAGCCATACGATAATTATTGACGTAAAATTTCACATTGGATTGCTTAAAGGCGGTGATCACAGATTGGATGCTTGCCTCAGGGTCTTCGTATAAAGAGGCAAGCATGACTTCACGTAATTTTTGCGAAGGGGTATCAAGATAATCAATAGCAGGACCCATTAAATGGCGCATGCCCGCAATAGGTTGGGTCTTATCATAAATTAATTCAATGCCTGCTACGTAATTACTACCATCAGCAAGCAAATGATTCATGGTAGTAATATTTGCTTTCTGATAATTACCATTGATATTAATTAACTTAGCTGCAAATAAAGTTAACGGATAAATACCCCCTACAAACAACATGCTGATAATGATTAAATTAAAAAATAAATTTGTATAATCAAGAAATTTATTTTTAGCCATTAAGTACATAGCGAGCAAAGTGGGTATCATGCAAATAAGTAGATAAATTTCAGGTAAATTAAAAAATATCACCATACCCATCACAAAGAGGATATAGCTTAACGTAAATAGTAAAATAATCGGCTTTTTTACTAGTAAAATAATGATTTGCTCAGATTTAAAAATAGCAAATAACCATTCTGCAAAGGCTGTATACAATAATAAAAACACAGGAATAGTCACTTGCATGTAGTAAGGAAATACTTGTTTGTAAGGTATTAAGCATAGCAAGATAGCTAGAGCATATACGCAAATTAAGAAACGAGCAGCATAAGTCTTATCCTTAGGATAAGTGACTAAGACATTAATAAAAGTAAGAGGAGCGAGTAAAAATAATAAAGGATTATATAAAGTAATAAACGACCAAAATAATTTACGTGCACCATCGTACCAATCTAATTTATACATGATGGAAG
>BMAH01000122.1 GCA_014132615.1 Gammaproteobacteria bacterium | reverse complement strand
CCCAATACACCCGGTAATTTTGCTCTTTGTATAATTTCATCTAACAATACTTTTGGAAAACTAGGATAGTGAGGTGAAAAATAACCCCATTCAAATAAAACAGGTACCCCTGCCATTTCCCAATGACCGCTTTGGGTATCTTTACCCATGCTAAGTTCAGCTGCACAACCGTAAGCGGATTCAATTTTTACGTTAGCATCCCAACCAGGGATAGGATTACCTTGGCTTGCCATGGCAACGCCATTTAATCCTAAACGCATTAAATTGGGTAAACGGAGTGGACCGCTTCGCACACCGTCTTTATCTGCTTTGCCTTCTGCACAATATTGCGCAATATGACGCAATGTATCTGCGCCTTCATCACCGTATTTACTCGCGTCAGCGGTTGCACCAACGCCAAATGAATCCAACATAATAATGAATGCACGTGCCATTAGACTTGTGACCTGCAATGAGTTTCACGCATAAAGAAAGTAAGAATAAGTGCGACAACGAATGAAACAGGAATGATTAACATAGCCGTATTAAAATCCTGTGCCGTGTAAACCGTCATGCCATTTGCTGCTTCGGTATGGTGATGCTGCATTAACCAACCAAATAATGGTGGAATCACAAAACCACTAAACATAATACAGAGAGAGGCAATACTCACTGCCGTGCTAGTAATATAAATAGGATTTAATTCTGCAATCGCAGGATAACTTAATACTTGTGAGCTAGTCACAAAGCCAATTAAGAAAAATAAGGTGATTAATGACCATAAAGGTAAGTTGGGTACGTACATTAAAATAACCACAACGATTAATGACAATACGGCGCCTATTACCATAGGTAGTACACGTCTTTCTATTCTATCTGAAAACCAGCCAAAACCAAGCGACCCAAATATTACGCCTACAAAGAAAACGGTCGTCGCATAAGAAGCTTGAACTGCTGTGATATGGTGAACTTCAGTTAAATACAAAATACCCCATAATCCACCAAGTATGAAAACAGGTAAATTGATGAGAGAAGTATAAAGACCACCAAACCAATTCTGTGGATTTAATGCGGCTAATTTAATGCAACGCCATAAACCTAATGCTTTCAAATGCTGTTGATCAATCTTTGCTGCTTCTTGTGCATCCGGGGGTCTATCTTGAACAATAAATAAAGTAGCAAACAGAATAACTACGCCTAAAGCGGTATTGATATAAAGAGCATAACGCCAGCTGCCTAAATATTCCGTTAAAAATCTAAAAGGCGCTTGCGCAGCTAATCCGCCTACCATTGCCATGGTCACTACAACGCCTGTGACAAATGCCATGCGCCGGGGAGCAAACCAGCGAGAAGCGATACGTATACAGCTTAGGAAGCAAAACGAAGCACCGGCTCCCACCATAAATCGGCCTGCTGCTGCCATCCAATATTCAGCCGCGATGGAGAATATAAAGGTACCTAAGGTGCAAAGGGTGATGGCTACTAATAATAGTTTCTTAGGTGAATAT
>BMAH01000121.1 GCA_014132615.1 Gammaproteobacteria bacterium | reverse complement strand
GAAACTAAACTTTCCCTATAATTTAGTGTTTTAACAGGGCTGCTGGAAATACAAACAGCAGCCCTCCTATTCAAGTTTGGGTTGTTGCAACTAGCCTGTAAGGTTTTATTCTCCCATCAACCATGGATTCTCCCATTCCTAGAAACGTCGTAGCTTCATCATATAAACGAACTAATTTAATATTGGCTGGGTAAGTAGCGCGTATAGGTTGACCTTGTCGTAAGTAGAAAGCTGAAGCAGCGGGAAGTTGAATAGCAGGATAAATTTGCACCGAAGATTCAACAGGAAGCAAGCAAGAAGCTAATGCTTCTTCGCCTGCATCAGCTAAGATGGCTTCGAGTTGAGGCAGTGTATACATAGTTGCACCATCATAAGGTGAAACATTCACTCTTCTTAGTGCTGTCACATGTGCTAAACAGTTTAGGGAGCGTGCAATATCTTCGACTAACGTACGTACGTAAGTGCCTTTACTGCAATGCACTTTAAAGCTGAATTCATCCTTTTGGAAATCGATTAATTGTAAAGAGAAAATACTAATCAAGCGCGGCTTGCGTTCAACTTCTATGCCTTTACGCGCCAACTCATACAATGGCTTACCTTGATGTTTAAGTGCGGAAAACATAGGTGGAACTTGTTCTATCTCCCCTATCATTCCCTGCATAACCGCTTGCAAACGCTCTGAGGTAATATCGGCAGTAGAAGCAGTCGCGATCACTTCACCTTCTATGTCGCCAGTTGATGTTTGTTCGCCTAACTTTGCAACAACATGATAAGTTTTATCTGAATCTAATAAAAATTGAGAAAATTTCGTTGCTTCACCAAAGCATAATGGCAACATGCCGGTTGCAATGGGATCTAAACTGCCTGTGTGGCCAGCTTTTTTCGCTCTAAACAAACGCTTTACTCTTTGTAATGCACCGTTAGAGGAAATATCAGGCGGCTTATCTAATAAAAGAATGCCATCGACTTGCCGGCGAATAATGGACATGATTTCTCTCGCTTTATGCTACTTCTCTTCTTTTTTTATAGCTGAATCAATTAAATCTGACAGGCGGAAACCACGCGCAGTAGAGTCATCGTAGATAAATTTTAACTCGGGTACCACTCGCAATTTTACAGCTTTCGCTAAACTAAAACGTAAGGATTTAGCAGCTCGGTTTAGCGATTCTACTGTTTGCTTAATTTTATCTTCTTCATCCATTAAGACACTGACGTAAATTTTAGCGTAAGATAAATCACGTGTTACCGTTACGCCAGTCACAGTCACCAAACGAAAGCGCTCGTCACTCATATCTTGCAGTAACATTTGCGCTAACGTTCGTTGTATAAGATCTGCTATGCGGTCTGTGCGATCGTAGCCGCGTTTCATAATTATATTTCTCGTTTGATTTCTATTCTTTCAAAAACTTCGATTTGATCGCCCGTTTTAATATCATTGTAATTCTTCACTGCAATACCGCATTCCATGCCGTGACGTACTTCGGATGCATCGTCTTTGAAGCGACGTAAGGATTCAAGTGCACCTTCAAATACAACTACATTGTCACGTAATACGCGGATAGGATAATTACGTTTCACTATCCCTTCTATGACCATGCAACCTGCAATCGCGCCTGTTTTTGATGAGCGGAATACTTCACGTACTTGAGCAAGACCAACAACACGCTCTTGAATTTCAGGAGCAAGGGCGCCACTAATGGCTTTCTTAACTTGGTTTATGACATCGTAAATGATGTTGTGATAATGAACATCGATGCCATTTACTTCCATTAACTTACGTGCTTCTGTATTTGCTCTAACATTAAACGCAATAATGATGGCATTAGAAGCAATCGCTAAGTTGACGTCGCTTTCGTTAATACCGCCTATACCGCTTGAAATAATGTTTATTTTTACTTCTGCATTCGTTAATTCAAGTAATGCCTGGCGTAAGGCTTCTACTGAGCCTAAGACGTCTGCTTTGACAATAATATTTAGCGTCGTCGCCGATTTTTCATTTTCCATACGCTGTAACAAATCTTCAAGCTTAGGTGCTTGGCGCGCAAATTTAGTTTCTCTATGTTTGTTTTGACGGAATAGAGCAACTTCGCGGGCTTTACGCTCATCTGGCACAATGATGAAATCATCGCCTGCTTGCGGAACGCCTGATAAACCTAACACTTCAACCGGAATAGAAGGACCCGCGCTATCAATAGGTTTGCCAGTTTCATCAAATAAGGCGCGAATACGGCCAAACTCTAAGCCTGCGAGAATAATATCGCCTTTATATAAGGTACCCTGTTGAATTAACACACTCATTACCGCACCGCGACCACGCTCTAAGCGAGATTCAATAACCACACCGCGTGCAGGGCAATCAGCAACTGCTTTTAATTCCAAAACTTCCGCTTGAACTAACACGGAATCGAGTAAATTATCTACCCCATCACCCGTTTTTGCAGAGATAGGAACAAACATAGTATCGCCGCCCCATTCTTCAGGAATGAGATTTTGTTTGGATAATTCTGTTTTTACTCTATCAGGATCAATACCGGGTTTATCCATTTTATTAACAGCGACAACAATAGGTACATTAGCAGCTTTAGCATGTTGTATCGCCTCTAACGTTTGAGGCATTACACCGTCATCCGCTGCAACGACTAACACTACGATATCTGTTAACTTAGCACCGCGTGCACGCATGGCAGTAAATGCCGCGTGGCCAGGTGTGTCTAAAAAGGTGATGGTCCCTTTATCTGTTTGGACGTGGTAAGCACCAATGTGCTGAGTAATACCACCCGCCTCAGAGGCTGCCACTTTTGTGCGGCGAATATAATCTAATAACGTTGTCTTACCATGATCGACGTGGCCCATAATAGTAATGACAGGAGGACGTGCTACTGCTTCACCTTGAACCGCGGTCGATTTTTCTAACTCTTCTTCTATCGCATCAGAACTAACTGGCTTAGCCTTATGACCCAATTCTTCTACAATCAAAATTGCTGTATCTTGGTCTATTGTTTGATTGATAGTTGCTATAATGCCCATTTTCAATAATATTTTAATAACTTCAGCAGCCTTAACAGACATGCGCTGAGCTAGTTCGCCTAAAATAATTTGTTCTGGAATTTCAACTTCGTGAATCATAGGTGCGGTAGGTTTAGTAAAAGCTTGTATTTTTACTTTAGCGTGTGCGTTAGAACGAAACTTGCCTGATTTACGGAAACCAAACTCTGAATCTTCATCTGCTTGCTTTAATACACGGCTTAAATCAGCGCCACGCGATAATAGAGATTCAAAATTCTTTTCCCCATCACGAGAACTGTCACGGGATTTCTTTTTCTTTTTATGTCTTTCTACGGTGCTTTCTGGCTCATCGATGGCTCGTTTTTCTTTACGCTTAGCTTTACTTGCTTCATCTTCCACTTCTTGCGCTGCTTTTTCAGCAGGCACAACTTCTTTAGCAGGCTCAGCAATAACTTCTTCTATTATTTCTTTAACAGATTCAACCGGTGCTTGTTCAATCGCAGGGGCTTCCGCAGCAAAGGGGGTTTCAATTACTTGCACTTCAGCTGCTGTTTCTGCTACTTCAGTATTCAGTGTTTCAATAGGTGCTTCTGCTTTAGCGCCTTCATCTTCATCAGCTAATGGGCGTTTTACATACGTGCGCTTTTTTCTAACTTGTATGCTCACTGTTTTTCTGGAAGCGCCGTGGGTACCACCTACTTTAATTTCGCTAGTTTTAGCTCTGCGCAAAGTAATCTTGCTAGTATCTTGTTTGGCGCCATGATGTTGCTGAAGATGGCGTAACAATTCTTGCTTTTGCTCTTCGCTAATAACTTCATCTTTGCTGCCGATTTGTATACCAGCATCAGTCAATTGGCTTAATAACTTATCAAGGCCTACGCCTATCTTTTTAGAAAATTCTTCAACGGTTTCCGCCACGCTAACTTGTCTCCATCATCATCACGCTAATTTATTCATCAAACCAAATTTTACGGGCTGTCATGATTAATTTAGCGGCTTTTTCTTCATTCATCTCTTCTATTTCAAGCAAGTCATCTACGGATTGTTCAGCTAAATCTTCACGCGTTACGATACCATGATTTGCTAACAGATAGGCAGTATGCTTGTCCATGCCTTCCATTTCTAGAAGGTCTTTTGCTGGTTCGACTTCAAGCGCTTGCTCTTCTGCAATAGCTTGAGTTAAGAGTGCTGCTTTAGCACGTTCACGTAAATTATTAACTAATGATTGGTCAAAGCCCTCAACTTCTAGTAATTCTTGCACTGGTACGTAAGCGACTTCTTCTAAAGAAGAAAAACCTTCGTTTACTAAGGTAGCAGCCACTTCAGCATCCACATCTAATCTCTCTTGGAATAGCGCTAATATTTTTTCACCTTCAGCAGCAGATTTAGCATTTGCTTCTTCTTCGGTCATGACATTTAAAGTCCAGCCGGTTAATTCACTAGCCAATTTCACATTCTGACCGTGTCTACCAATAGCTTGGGAAAGCTGGTCCGCTTTCACTGCAATATCCATGGTATGAGTATCTTCATCAACCACAATCGATGCTACTTCAGCTGGTGCCATTGCATTAATGACTAACTGGGCTGGATTGTCGTCCCATAATACAATATCAATACGCTCACCGCCTAATTCTCCAGAAACCGCTTGCACGCGAGAACCACGCATACCAACACAAGCACCAATAGGATCAATACGACCGTCGTTGGTTTTCACTGCAATCTTAGCACGTGATCCAGGATCGCGCGCTGCTGCTTTAATTTCAATTAATTCTTCACCGATTTCAGGCACTTCAATCTTGAATAATTCAATTAACATTTCAGGGCGCGTGCGGCTTACCAAGATCTGTGGGCTTTTAGCACCATCTGAATGAATATCATATAGGTAGGAGCGAACTCTATCACCCACTCTCACTGCTTCATGAGGAATCATCTCATGACGTTGCAAAATCGCTTCTGCATTATTGCCTAAATCTAAGACAATGAAATCGCGTATTACTTTCTTCACTGTCCCCATAATGAGTTGGCCCATTTTTTCTTTATAGGCATTCACTATTTGGGCACGTTCAGCTTCTAAGACTTTTTGTATGATAACTTGTTTTGCTTTTTGAGCAGCAATACGACCGAATTCGACAGATTCCATGGATTCAAGAATATATTCGCCCGGTTTAATAGCGGGATTGATTTTTTTAGCTTGCTCAAGGGTTAATGTGGTAAGGCCATGTTCAAAATCACCATCACCGTCATCGCCGTCTTCACCATCTTCTAACACTAGCCAACGACGTGTAGTCGTGTAATCGCCCGTTTTGCGATTAATGGCAACAATAACATCAATTTCTTGTTCAGCTTTCTTTTTGGTGGCTATTGCCAAAGCAGCTTCGATTGCTTGGAAAATAACCTCTCTATCCACACCTTTTTCGTTGGATACTGCTTCAACTACCAATAAGATCTCTTTGTTCATAGCGCGACCCTCACCAGAAATCAGAAGTTAAGAACCAGGAAGATAATAGCGCGGGCTATTAATCGTTTGGCTCCTGGTTCTTGACGTCTGGCTTCTGACTCACGAAACCAATGTCACCAATCAAATTACCTTTATCTATCGTACTAAAAGGCACTTTTAACGCCTGTTCTGACCCTGTAACTAAAATATAGAGGTCTTCACCTTCAACACGCTCGAGCTCGCCTCTATACTGACGCTGACCATTAATTGCTGTATATAAGCGTATTCTAATTTGCTTACCAACAAACCTACGATAATGATCCAATTCAAATAAAGGTCTATCTATGCCAGGCGATGAAACTTCCAATAAATAACGGCCTGACAATGGCTCTTCTACATCAAACATGGCACTCACTTGCCGGCTAACCAAGGAACAATCATTGGCCGTCACGCCTGTGCCTTCTTTATCAATATAAATGCGAAATAATGTTTGGCGGCTTGAGCTTTGTATCTCACAGCCAACTAATTCGTAACCCATTGAATTAATGAGCGTAGCCAAGCGCTCATGTAGTACGGGATCTATCTTTCTCATACGTTGCCCGCTTTTATTCTTTTATATCAAGGTGCGTAAAAAAGTACAGCCCTATATAAACAAAAAACCCCATAAGGGGTTCTTTGTTTTTTGCTTTTATTTGGTAGCGGGGGCAGGATTTGAACCTACGACCTTCGGGTTATGAGCCCGACGAGCTACCAGACTGCTCCACCCCGCAGTAACGGCGTTCATTCTATGCAAAATTTATAAGTAGTACAAGCAATATAAGTGTTTTCTGCAAATTAATCTGAAGAAGTATGTTATGTTTAAAGAAAGAGCAAATGGCGGCGATAATATGATAGGTAATTGGCTAAATCCTGAGCGTCTTATTCATAGCATCAAAACAGTCATTGCTTGCGGCATAGGCATTGCCTTTGCAAGACTTATCGGCTTCCCAGCGGATCAATGGATAATCATTACTATTATTGTTGTTATGTGCGCCCAAATCTATGTAGGCAGCGTCATTCAAAAAGCCTATTGGCGATTTCTAGGCACCTTAGTAGGTTGCTTATTTGCAACCACTGCGCTTATTACCATGGGTAATAGCGATATGAGCGTGCTAGCAGCCATAGGTTTATCAAGTTTTATCTTTAGTTATGTTGCGACTCAACAAGAAAATTTAACTTACGCCGCCACATTAGGCGCAGTCACCACAGCGGTTATTATGTTAGGGCCTGAGCCTACCACCACGTTTGCTGCAGAACGTTTTTTAGAAATTAGCATTGGCTTATTCATTGCTACGTTTGTTTCGCAATTTATCTTACCTATACGCGCAAGCACGCATTTACGCCGCGCTCAAGCTGCTACCTTAAGACAATTACGCGATTATTACCAAGCTGCCTTAGCACAACCTAGCGATAATGATGACGTTGATTATCATGAATTAGACGAACAAATTGCGAAATCCATTATTAAACAACGCCAATTAGCTAGAGAATCTACGTCTGAAAAACAAATGGGTTCGTCTTTTGATATTGAACACTTTACTAAATCACTTTATTGCGAAAGAGAATGTCTACGCGCTATTACTTTTATGCATAATGCATTAAGGCATGTTAAATCTGCTAGCACCCTATTTGCGCAATCGAGAGAAGCTCAATCATTTAATAATGATGTCGCTACTGCATTTGAAACAATTGCCAATGTCATTGTTACTAATAAACCGACCCAGCAACCTTTACTTATTCCTTCCATTAATAGTTTTAGACTAGAAATACAAAAAGATATTAATTTTATTCATCCTGATGACATTCTTTATCTTGACGGCTTTTTATTCACCGCTGAAGTGTTAACTAACAACTTAGCTGCTCTCGCTTTTTTATATCAAATCCCTATTTCTGCCACTGACGAAGTCACGAAACCTATTACGCCGCCTATTAGCTGAAGTTTGTTGCTATAGCCTACCCACCGCGCAGGTTGCATATATACTAAGAATCCCGCAAAATTTAGTGCCTAAAAATAAATCTTATAGTTTTTACACACTACCGAGGGCAACACCATGAAAAAGACTATTAAAAGCTTCATTTTAAGCACATTTTTTCTAGCTTTATCCTCAGCAAGCTTTGCAACAGATTATTACAGCCCTCCTGCAAACAATGGCTATCCGCTTCCGGGCAGCGCACAACCTGCGTCTAATAACTATTACAGCCCGCCTCCAGCTCCTCAACCTAAGCATAAACATCACAAAAGTCATATGCATGTTTCATTAAACGTACCCGCGAATGAAAGACACATTTACCCAACACCTAGCTATCCGGGTTTAATGTGGATCAACATGCAAACTGGTTTCAATATTCCACGTGATGCCGTTGTCGGCGGCAATCAGCCAGAGCGTCCGCATACTTTATTTGTATGTAGAGGGAACTATCACGGCGGCATACATCCAGGCAAATTAGTAGCAGGGTATTGCAATATTAGTTGGGGCGGAGAAGAAATACGTTTATCTTCTTATCAAGTATTAGTGAGCAGCCGCCCATTACACTGGGCTTCCGCTGATCACGGTTATATTCCTACTAACGCCATTGCTGGCGGCTATGAAAACCAAGCACCGCTTTTCATTTGCCAAGCAAATTATCAAGGCGGCACTCACACAGGAAAGGTGATAGGAAATAATTGCAACTTTGGTTGGGGTGGCAGAGAACAAGCTAGTCCTTATTATTATGTATTAGTGGGTTAATTCATTAGCTAAGAGCCTCTCCGCACTGCAAGAATATCGCGAGGAGCGCTTTTGCGCTCCTTTGCTAATTTATATTCTCATTCCCCTCCTATTTTCTTATACTTTGCCAACAATAAA
>BMAH01000120.1 GCA_014132615.1 Gammaproteobacteria bacterium | reverse complement strand
GTGTAAATGAGGAATTATAGAGAGGTTTAATTAACGTTGTCTTAAGTAGCTGCTTAACAATTTTTCTCCGGCAGCCATGCCGGAGTTTCTGATAACAGAGTTAAAATTATTCTTCTTTTGCAGGTCTAGGGGCGCCGCCTTCTTTATGGCGGAAAGTGATGCGGCCTTTAGATAAGTCATAAGGCGTCATTTCAACAGTGACTTTGTCACCTTTTAAAATACGAATATAATTTTTACGCATTTTGCCTGAAATGTGTGCTAACACGATAGGGCCTGATTCTAATTGCACTCTAAACATTGTGTTAGGAAGTGCATCGATTACCGTGCCTTCCATTTCAATTTGTTCTTCTTTCGCCATGTGTCTCCGTCTCTATATAAGATAAATTGTGCTCATTATAGCTTAGCAATAGGATTTAGGAAGTTTTACTTTAAATTGTCCAAATATTTATCAGCATCTAGGGCTGCCATACAGCCTGATCCTGCGGCGGTAATCGCTTGACGATAATTAGGGTCTGCCACATCGCCGGCTGCAAATACGCCTGGGATATTAGTTTGAGTGGCATTAGTACCTGAACCTTTCGTTTTTAAATAGCCATTTTCCATATCCAATTGACCAACAAAAATATCCGTGTTCGGTTTGTGACCAATTGCGATAAAGACACCAGTGGCATCAATGATAGACGTTTCATGATTAAGCACATTTTCTATGCGCACGCCCGTCACACCGCTTGCATCACCTAGAATTTCATCTATGACACTATTCCAAGCGAAACTAATTTTGCCTGTTGTTTCACTTTTGTGCATAAGGTGATCTATCATGATTTTTTCGGCGCGTAATTTGTCTCTTCTATGAATTAAAGTGACATGAGAAGCTAAATTAGCTAAATAAAGTGTTTCTTCAACGGCTGTATTTCCACCGCCGACTACAACGACTTTTTGGTTTTTATAAAAAAAGCCATCGCAAGTTGCACAAGCTGAAACTCCTTTGCCCTTATAAACTTCTTCAGAAGGTAAGCCTAAATATTTAGCGCTCGCGCCTGTTGCAATAATTAATGCATCACAGGTGTAAGTATTGTTGCCTTTTAGTGTGAAAGGACGTTTGCTAAGATCGGCTGAAGTGATTTCATCGTAAACAATCTCAGTTTTAAACCGCTCTGCATGTTCTTTCATGCTATTCATGAGATCTGGACCTTGCAAACCTTCTTTACCGCCAGGCCAATTGTCAACGTCTGTGGTCGTGCTTAACTGACCACCTGGCACTAGACCCGTAATCATAATAGGTTTTAAGTTGGCTCTTGCTGCATAAACGGCGGCAGTCCAACCAGCAGGGCCTGAACCAAGTATAATTAGCTTATGATGTTGTGCAATTGTCATGGAGTTCTTTCTCATTATTGGCTAGGTGGTATATAGTACGAGAAGCAGGTAAGCAGGTAAATATTATCCTATGAAAAATCGTTATAAACAGGGTGTCGATAGTAAACGCAGGCCTTTGTCTATACAAATGCAGCATAGACTGCGTGAAGGTGTATTCCTTATTTCTATCGCGTGCGCCATATTTTTACTCGTGTCTTTAATCACCTATAGACCCGAAGATCCCAGTTGGTCAAGCACGGGTCTTGGCGATCAAGTGCAAAATTGGGGCGGGCGTGTAGGTGCTTTTCTGGCAGATATTTTACTGTCTTTATTTGGCGGTATTGCCTATCTATTTCCTTTTCTCATGGTCATGGCAAGCTGGCTTAAGTTGCATGAGCAAATAGATAGCACAGCAAAAAAGTGGCACGAGCGCTTGTTAAAAACGTTAGGTTGGTCATTCATTGTTGCCAGTTGTTGCGGTCTTGCTAGTTTTTATCTTCAGACCACTGCACATTTACCTGCTTATTCAGGCGGTATTGTGGGGGATTTATTAAGCAGTGGTTTTTCCCTCTTGTTTAATAAAACAGGCAGCACTTTGTTATTCATTACCGTATTGCTTTGCGGCATTACGTTAGTCACAGGATTATCTTGGCTTGGTGTAATAGACATCATAGGCGAGCGCGTTTACCAAGCTTGGAATTATGTGAAATCCCAGCGTTTATTAAAGAAAGAATTAAAATATTCAGCTAAACCTGAACCAGTGATACAAAAAGGCCAACCGGTTACACGCAATTTAGTTGCGGCTGCAGAAAAAACAATTCCAGCTGCTAGCTTACCACCACCTGCACCAAAGCCTGTGATTGTTGCTAAAGCAGAAATAGTGCGTGAAAAAAAGAAAGTGGAAGTAAATCCTTCTATAAAAATGCAGCCAGGTTCTTTGCCGCCATTAACTTTATTAAATCCTTCACCTATCTCAAGTGAAAAAGCATTTGCCAACATTTCCTTTGAAGAATTATCACAATTAGTTGAGCAGCGTTTGCAAGATTTTGGTGTAGAAGTGAAAGTCGTGGCAGTGCATCCCGGACCTGTCATTACGCGTTTTGAATTAGAACTAGCACCTGGCATTAAAGTGAGTAAAATTACTGGCCTTGCTAAAGATATTGCGCGTTCTTTATCAACAGTGAGTGTACGTATTGTTGAAGTTATTCCCGGTAAATCAGTCATTGGCCTTGAAATTCCTAATGAGCATAGGGAGTTAGTCACTTTACGCGATATGTTAGATTCAGATCGTTATACACAATCGCGATCACCTGTCAGTTTGGTATTAGGCAAAGATATTTCTGGTCTGCCTATCGTCGTTGATTTAGCTAAAATGCCGCATTTACTCGTTGCAGGTACAACAGGATCAGGTAAATCAGTAGGATTAAATGCCATGCTGCTTAGCATGTTATTTAAATCAACGCCTGAGCAATTGCGCTTGATCATGATAGATCCAAAGATGCTTGAGCTTTCTATTTACGATGGTATTCCCCATTTATTAACACCTGTTATCACGGATATGAAAGATGCAGCCAATGCATTGCGTTGGTGTGTAGGTGAAATGGATAGACGTTATCGTTTAATGGCAGCGTTAGGGGTAAGGAATTTAGCGGGCTACAATCAAAAAGTGACTGATGCCATTAAGCAAGGCGAGCCTTTGCCCATGCCAGGCATCTTGGTGACAGATGAAGAATCAGCAAAGGCACATTTAGAACCCTTACCCACTATTGTCGTGATCGCAGATGAGTTTGCTGACATGATGATGGTCGTTGGTAAAAAAATCGAAGATTTGATTGCACGCATTGCACAAAAAGCAAGAGCAGCGGGCATACATTTAATTTTAGCTACGCAACGTCCCTCTGTGGATGTGATAACTGGGTTAATTAAAGCAAATATTCCAACACGTATCGCTTTCCAAGTGTCATCGCGTATTGATTCTCGCACCATTTTAGATCAGCAAGGTGCAGAACAATTATTAGGTCATGGTGATATGTTATATCTTCCACCGGGTGCTGGCGTGCCTATCCGTGTACACGGCGCGTATGTTGCAGACGAAGAAGTGCATAGAGTGGTGTCTGCTTGGCGTAGTTGCGGCGAGCCTGAATATTTGCAGGATGTAACGCAAGAAACTAGCGAAATAACCGTTGCTGGTGAACAAAGCGGAGAGCAAGATGCCCTATACGATGAAGCAGTGAGAATTGTAACTGAAAGTCGTCGTGCATCTATTTCACTGGTGCAGCGCCGTTTGCGCATTGGTTATAATCGTGCAGCACGCATGATGGAAGAAATGGAAGCGGCAGGCATAGTGAGTGCTATGGATGGAACAGGGGTACGCGAAGTATTAGTAAATGCAGCGCCCATTGATTAAAGGTGATGAAGATGAAAAATAATGTATTAAAGTTAATGATAATAAGTTTATTTTCTTTAGTGAGTGCGATTTGTTATGCAGAAACATCAACTTTAACTAGTTTACTTAACACTACGCATAGCTTGCAGGCTAATTTTACGCAAACGGTTTACGATAATAAAGAAAAAGCTGTGCAAAAATCTTACGGTAATATGTCATTAGAACGTCCTGGTAAATTTCGTTGGGAAATTACTAAACCTATTCCGCAATTAATCGTCGCTAACCAAACACGATTATGGATTTATGATCCAGACTTAGAGCAAGTCACAGTTCGTACTTTAAAGCAAGCAGCAGGCGAAACACCGGCATTATTTTTAAGTCATACGGATCAAAGTATTGAGCAAAGTTTTGCAACGCAAGAGTTAAATAAAAATATATCGGGCTGGCGGTGGTTTTTGCTAACACCTAAAAAAGCCGATAGCATGTTTGCAAGTATGGAAATTGGCTTTGTCGGCAATGAAATCCGCGAAATGCGTTTGAAAGATCATTTAGGGCATACGACGGCAATTAAATTTGAAAATATAAAACGAAATGCAAATTTACCTGCCTCATTATTTAATTTTAAACCGCCAGCTAAAGTTGATGTTATAGATGAAACCCGTCAAAGCTGAAGGCTTTCAGCCGCTTGCTACACGCATGCGGCCTATTTCGTTAGAAGAATTTGTAGGACAATCTCACGTACTTGGGCAAGGCAAACCTTTGCGTCGTGCCATAGAGCAAGGGATTTTGCATTCTATGATTTTATGGGGTCCACCAGGTACGGGTAAAACTACCTTGGCTCAATTAATGGCTGCAAAAACCCATGCTCGGTTTGAAAGATTATCTGCTATTTTCTCTGGTGTTAAAGATATACGCAAAGCGGTAGAAGAAGCAAAATTAGCAAGAGCACAGGAAAATAAAGCGACTATTCTATTTATAGATGAAGTTCATCGTTTCAATAAAGCGCAGCAAGATGTTTTTTTACCTTATGTGGAAGATGGTACATTTATTTTAATTGGTGCGACTACGGAAAATCCTTCTTTTGAATTAAATAATGCATTGTTATCAAGAACGCGCGTCTACGTATTAAAATCTTTATCTGAAGATGAATTACTGAGTGTGCTGCAGCATGCATTAAAAGATAAAGAGCGTGGTTTAGGCTCGCTTTCTCTTACCTTTCCTGAAGAGTTACAGCGCCTTTTAGTGCAAGCAGCAGATGGCGATGCAAGGCAAGTATTAAATTTATTGGAAATTATTGCTGATCTTGCTCAAGAACAAAAGAATCAATTAACGGTAACGGCAGATTTATTAGCTGAGGTATTGCAAGTTAGCTTAAGAAGATTTGATAAACAAGGTGAAGCTTTTTACGATCAAATTTCAGCGTTACACAAATCAGTGCGTGGATCTGCTCCTGATGCGGCTCTTTATTGGCTAGCTAGAATGTTAGACGGTGGCTGTGATCCTCTTTATATTGCAAGACGTGTAGTTAGAATGGCAAGTGAGGATATAGGGCTTGCAGATACTCGTTCGCTTGAGCTAGCACTCAATGCTTGTCAAGTTTATGAACGTTTGGGTTCGCCGGAAGGTGAATTAGCCATTGCCCAAGCTATTGTCTATTTAGCTTGCGCACCTAAAAGTAATGCCCTTTATTTAGCCTATAATGCAGCGCGCCAAGATGCAAAGGCCCAAGGTTCATTTGAAGTGCCTATGCATTTACGCAATGCACCAACTGCATTAATGAAAAAATTAGGTTATGGAAAAATGTATCGCTATGCTCATAACGAACCAGAAGGGTATGCAGCAGGTGAGAGTTATTTTCCAGAAGATTTAAAACCAAGACGATATTATCACCCCACTAATCGAGGCTTAGAAGCTAAAATCGCAGAACGCCTTGCTTACTTTCATGAATTGGATAAAAAGAAAAATAAATAAGATTTTTTTCCCAGCTTAATAAAACCTTAAGCATTACGCTTTATCTTTTTTATTATAAATGGAATTTGTAGTTTTATAATAGGGAGATAACGTATGTCCATGAGTTCCTTCATTGTTGAAATGAATCAAGCAATTCAAAAAGCCAATCTAGAAAAAATAAATATATCCCATCCTATAAAGTATTTGCTTGATTATGAAGGAGACGCTGCTAATAAAGAATTGAGCGAAATACTAAGTCAAGCACAAATACAAGTTAACCTGCAGCAAATACAAGAAATAAATAGAGAAAATTTAAAGCCATTCATTAATTTTTTAGCCAATCGCTGGGAAAGGATACGCAAGACACCAGCGAATTATTTAGCAAACCCTCACACGTTTGCTAATCTTTTTTGTAGGGAATTAGCTAGTAAAATTTATGAAGCATTGTCAAAAAGAGACAAAGAGTATACTAGCCCGCTAAGCTTGTTAATTCCTACGCTGTCTACTATTTATAAAAATCAGCCTACTGATTTATCGCGATTTATTTTAAATGATGCAGATGATAGCTTGATTGATGTATTGGAATGTTTAAAATTAGCTCGCAAACAGAATACTTGCCAACTTAAGATGGCAGATCAAAAAACGTTCCTGAGTTCTGCAGAAATACAGCGCATTGTAGAGTTTTCCCAAGAAGCTAGAGAGTTCTACATGCTGCTAAAATCTGATAAAGCAGATGAGGCAGCGAAGGAAGAATATGAAAGAAACCTCCAGGTAAGCTTACGCTGCAATAGAGATCCATTGCTCATTGCTTATGGTGAACAAGGTGTAAAGCGTTTGCTTCATTATTTTTTCCCAACCTGTGAAGAGTTAAAACAATTCCTAACGTCAATAAATTACACCAACAAGCAAGCTATTCAAGCAAGTATTTTATCTAATTTTGATGTGGAAGATTTAAGTTTTATTGTTTTAAATGTATCTGCTAACCATCAAGATTTTTTACAAAAATTATTTCATCATCCTGCTATTCAAGAAGAAACAGCACACTTGCATTCACCTGAAATGCTGTTGATATTGTTGGATTTAAGTAAAAAATGGTTAGCATCACACAAAGATGAGTTACAAGCATTAATTCAGCAATTAAATTTCCATTTCTTTAAGAAGAAATGGACGCCCGTTTTTAACGTGAAATTACAACCCTTGATAGGCAGTAAAGAAGGAGTTTGTTTTGCACTTAAAAATAAAATCAATACTCATAATGAT
>BMAH01000119.1 GCA_014132615.1 Gammaproteobacteria bacterium | reverse complement strand
ACTATAACCGCCTATCTTGCCATTGTGATTAATCACTCTATGGCAAGGTATGATAATCGCTATTTTATTTTTACCATTTGCGCTGGCTGCCGCACGGCAGGCACTGGGTTGTTTGATTAATCTGGCTACTGTTAAATAAGAAGCAGTGTGTCCGTAAGGAATGGTTTGCAAAGCTTTCCAAACCTTCATTTGAAATGGTGTGCCCACCATGCAAATTGGTGTTGAAAATTGGGTTAATTTACCTTTGAAATAGTGATTCAATTCTTTTTTAATTTCCGTAATAATCTTAGTGTTGCCTGGGATAATGATAGCTTCACATTGTTTTGCTAAATCATCAATGGCTAGTTTTGTATGTTTATAGTCTGCAAATTCTAATAGAAATAATTCATAGTTATCAGCCACCGCAATCATTTGTCCTAGCGGCGTGTCAATATAGGCTAATTTTAATGTCTTTTGCGGTGTTAGCATGATCATATCCAAAGCAGGAGGTGTAAAAGTGTAACTAGGTTAAGTTAAAAGCGCCACACAAAATGGCGCAATTATTCTATTATTTTGCAAAATTTCTTTTAATTTCAGAAAAATCATCTATCAAGTTGCTGCACAATGTAACAGCAGAAGCACCTGCGATAGTGTTAAAGAGCATTTGGTCATAAGATAAGCAAGATGTATCGGGAAAAAATTTCGCATGCATGAGTTTAAATAAAAAATAGCCGACTGACCCAGCTACAACATGTTCTGCTAAAGAACATACAAAAAGTAAAATAAAGAGAGTGTTTTGGGTTTTATCTTGGTTGGTCTCTTGTTCGTCAGGCGAAGGTGAATATGAAGCTAAGCTATTTGATATTTTAAGTAGCAACCACCGGGATAACTTTTCCTTATATTTTTTTGTTTGATCTTCCGAAATTAACCAACCGGTAATAAACTCCCCTATTGCTAATAAGATAACAGTATCAGTCAGTGTGTAAGAGGATTTTTGCGCTAGAAAAAAACCGCCATCTTTTATAGCACCGCCTGCCAAGCCTATCAGTGCGCCTTGAGCGCTAGATGTAAAACCCCGTTTTATCCTTGAATAACTCATTTTATCTCCAATTATATTTAATAAGGCGACTCATTTTATGGTTTTAATTCATTGCCAGCAATATGCGTGCATTATAAATTAATATGAAGAGTCTTTTAATAAATGCTCGATATTAATTAAGTCACTATAGCAATTTGTTAGCTGATTAATAGCCAGGTTCAAATTTTCATTAGTTTTATGTGCTCTTTCTTGATTAATGTAATCTTGAGCAGTATGACTTTTAAGTAGATTGATAGCGGCATGATATTTTTTATTAGCTTGTATTAAATCATGTTGTAT
>BMAH01000118.1 GCA_014132615.1 Gammaproteobacteria bacterium | reverse complement strand
AATTAAAACAAGGTCTAGCGCGAGAGTTAATGAGGGTGATATGAAGCCAAAAGCGCCGTATTCAAAGCGAGAAGTGCAATATGTTAAAGCAACTATAGACGATGAAGGTCAACGAATAGATAATTTTTTAATCAATAAATTGAAAGGCGTACCAAAATCCCGTATCTATCGTATTGTAAGAAAAGGTGAAGTTCGCGTTAATAAGAAGCGTGTTTCTGCATTTTATCGCTTAAAGAAAGACGATGAAGTGCGCTTACCTCCGGTTTTCTTGGGTGAGAAAGCAGAACAAGTTCCCCCCGCTAAAGAGACTATGAAATTATTGGCTAGTCGAATTTTATACGAAGATGAGTTTTTGTTAATTATCAATAAACCATCAGGTATGGCTGTGCATGCTGGTAATACGGTTAGGGTGGGGGTGGTAGAGGCTTTACGTCATATGTATCCCAAGCTGCCTAATTTAGAGCTTGCTCATCGTTTGGATTCAGAAACCTCAGGCTGTTTAATCCTAGCTAAAAAGAAACGCGTATTAAGAGAGTTGCATACCTTATTACGTGAAGGGAAAATGACCAAGATTTATTGGGCCCTGACCCGAGGTAAATGGAAGCGTTCGGAATTGCGTGTTGATCTTCCTTTGCACAAAGATTATCAAGATGGTGGTAAGCACGTCGTTGAAGTGAATGAACAAGGTAAATCAGCGCTGACTGTATTTAATCCATTGAAAGTTTTCTCTGAAGCCTCATTAATGGAGGTAAAATTATTTACAGGGCGTACACACCAGATTCGGGTTCATGCTTCCCATCAAGGACACAACATTGCAGGGGATGATAGGTATGGGGATGCTGAATTTAACAAGATAGCTAAACAAAAAGGCTTAAAGCGTATGTTCTTGCATGCGCACTCAATTGAGTTTACTTTACCTTCCCTTGAGCACAGCATTAAGGTAGTGGCACCGTTAGATAAAGAATTAGAATTAGTTTTACAAGCATTTGATAAATCATGAAAAAGCGAGGTTGTGATGTCACATGATGTAGAAAAAGACACGAGTTTAGCAGCAAAAATCCCCCAACGTGGTATTTATTTGCTGCCTAATTTATTAACAACGGCAGCTTTGTTTGCAGGCTTTTACGCCGTGGTTGCAGCCATGAAGGGATTATTTGATACGGCCGCTATCGCTATTTTTGTTGCCATGTTGGCAGATGGCTTGGATGGAAGGGTGGCGCGTTTAACCAACACCCAAAGCCCATTTGGTGCGCAATATGATAGCTTATCTGATATGGTCGCCTTTGGGGTTGCCCCAGCTTTGGTGATGTATAGCTGGTCTTTAGCAACACTAGGCAAGTTTGGTTGGTTAGCAGCCTTTTTATATGCAGCCGCAACTGCATTACGTTTAGCTCGTTTTAATACACAAAAAAGCGATAAAAATTACTTCCAAGGCTTACCTTGCCCCTCTGCTGCGGGTTTAGCAGCTAGTATTGTATGGTTAGGTTCTAGCTATGAGTTATCAGGTGCTATTATTGCAGAACCTGTTGCTGCCGTTTCTATTTTACTCGCTGCGTTAATGGTTAGTACCATACGCTATTCCAGCTTTAAGGGGTTGGATTTTAGAGGTAAAGTGCCTTTTTTAACGGTAGTATTTGCTGTATTCATTATCACTGCTGTTGCATTAGAGCCGCCAGAAACATTATTTGTACTCTTTCTTTTGTTTACTGCTTCTGGCCCTATTCATACTTTATGGAAATTACGCAGGATGCGTAAATATCGTAAGTTGGAAAAACGGCAGCATCACCGTAAACAATAACAACTAATTGATTATTTTTTAACCACAAGTAGTTGTTTGTTGCAGTTTTATGATAAGATATAGCCTCTTTTTAATACAAAGAGGCTAATATGCGTATAGTATTTTTGCTACTCTTGTGCTTAATTTCAGGTATGGTTTTTTCCCAATCTTCCGATGTCCATTACACTTCTAAAGCTGGATTAAGTGTCACATTTCCCTACGTTGAATCCGGTAAAATAAAGGAAGGTGGAACCGGTGGTTCTTTACACTATATAGAATATACGCCTGGCGGATATTATTGGATGATGGATCATGCTTACTCAGTAGACTGGTTTAAATCCACCTCACCTATTACTGCGGCAATGTTAAAGCAAGGAACAGTTCAGCAAATGCGAGTGGCAGTCAATAAGGATGCTCAAATGAATAAACCTACTTGTAAGTTTGTTCGCCTCCACAATACTCAAGCTTACCAATGCCATGCTACGGGCTTTAAAGATGGGACAGCATTTGGATTAGGCGCAGTGAATTTAGTCATTAACAATACGTTGGTTATGGTTTATGTGATGTATCCTTCGGACCAAATGTCATTTCCTGTCCAAGAGTTTCATAACGTAATTAATTCTATTGTTGTTCGTTAGTGAAGGGTGCCTCTTTTGTTCGTTAAAAGGGGCCCTATGGCCATCCTGAACGTAGCGAAGGATCTGCTTCCAATTCTAAAATGGAAAATTAAGCGATCCTTCGCTACGCTCAGGATTGTAGATGTTTAGTAATTCGATGACAGAAATCTGCTAGCCTTACTATAGATAGG
>BMAH01000117.1 GCA_014132615.1 Gammaproteobacteria bacterium | reverse complement strand
ATATTATTGCAGCGGAAACTGGTATTACCACTATCTCTGATTTTAGACGCAAAGATATCGCGCTAGGCGGTCAAGGTGCACCTTTAGTACCTGCATTTCACAATGTTATTTTTTCATCCGATAAAATAGATAGAGTCATTCTAAACATTGGCGGCATTGCCAATGTAACTTTTTTGCCTAAAGACAAAATCCAATTAATTGGATTTGATACAGGCCCCGGCAATACTTTGCTGGATGCTTGGATTTATAAACACAAAAAAGCGTGGCAAGATAAAAATGGAGATTGGGGACGAAATGGAAAAATTCATGAAGCATTACTAAAGCATTTATTACAAGACCCTTACTTTCATTTAGTGGCACCTAAAAGCACAGGACGCGAATATTTTAATGTAACTTGGTTGCAAACTTATTTAGAAGAGTTCGCAGATATTGACCCAGCTTCAGTGCAAGCCACACTGACAGAGCTCACAGCACTTAGCATTATAGAGGCGATAAAACCACTTATGCCTCAAGGAGAAATTTTAATTTGCGGCGGCGGTGTGCATAATGAGTTTTTATTGTCACGCTTAAAACATGCAGCTGGCTTAGCTTATCAATTACACTCAACAGAAGTATACGGTTTACACCCAGATTGGGTTGAAGCGACTGCCTTTGCTTGGCTTGCGAAACAAACATTAAACAAACAAGCTGGCAATGCACCTGCAGTTACTGGTGCTAAGGAAAAAACCATTCTAGGTGGCGTGTATTTTACATAACTAGGAATTTGGTATTTTCTTGTGGTATTTTTTCTTCGTTGGCTCATTCAACTTTGATAGCGATTCTCAAATTCCATAAAACGCTTCTCTAATTTCCACTCCATATTCGCTTTTTCATTTCTATTTAAAAATACTTGGCAATCATCAGTCTCCTTTGCACACACAGGCACATAAGACGCATAATCATGATTAGTCCATAATGATTCGCCTGGTAGGAAAGCGTAATGAATGCTATTTCTCGCTAAGTTTTTAAGTTGTAAGTAAGACAAATTATACGTGGAAGCTGCTTTAACATACTCATCGCTTAAAAGACTTCTCGTTACGCCTTCATCATCAGTTGAAAGTGTAACGGGAATATGATGTTGCAAATAAAATGGCAGGGGATGAGATTTACCTTGTATATTTAAGACATCTTCATTGCTTGTTAAATTAACTTCAACCAATGTTGCGTGTTTTTGCATTGCACTCACAATTAATCCAATATTGTATTCGTAGAAAATATCAACACCATGCCCAATACGATTCGGTGAAGCAATGGTAAGTGCATTTAACATGTGCGTATGAGCTAAAAAAGCATCACCGCTAGTGTCTTTTTCTATTAATTCTTTATTTAATTCGCCCGCATGCAAACTAAACTTTACTTGCGGATAAAGAGAATGCAAATAGCGCACCATTTGCATATGCAAACTATAATCGCGCATGGCGATTTTACCATCTTCAGGCTGCACCATATTAACACCTACAAAACGCGTATCTTTTACTGCTACTTCAAAACCAGCTAATAGTTGAGCGAACACAGCGCAAGGTTCTTGTTCACGACTAACTTGATAAAGATAACGCATTTTAATATTGCATCCTGCGTGAGGATTAGCACTATCGCATTGCATTTTATTTCGCATTACGTCTTCATCGTGATCTGCATTTTTAGAAATAAGTGTAATCACTTCATCTAACTTTGCTTGCAATAATTTTTGGCGCATAGCGTCATAATCATTATTCGCTATACAACCAATTTTTTTGCTCAAATTGATTGCTGCTTTATCATCAGGTGCAACCATGACTTCTAAATAAATTTCATTTTGCAATGCGGCCCTATCCGCCATTTCTGCCAAAATATCACCCCTGTGCGTATGCGTAATAGCATTAAACTTTCCAAAGGTTGCAAAGAAATGATCGTGACCAGATTCTTTATTGCTAGAAAAATGCCGCATAGACCAAGCATCTATTAGATTATCAAGCAACGCTTGATTAGTAGACATACTATTTAGTTGCTGAGATAAAGGGCAATTGGCATTAGTAGAAACTGCAAAGGTTTGCAAATCTACACATAAATTTTCACTAGGGCTTGCATAAGAGATTAAATTTTCACTAAAAGAAGCACCACTAATATGAGTATGTATATCAGCACCCTTTGGAAAGGCTTTTAAAAATGACGAGAGTAATTCAGGGTCTTTTTTAATACTATCGAAATAGTTAGCTGCTTTATTTTCATTGATTGAAACGGCGTAAACGGCTGATGTAATTAATAAATAAGCAAATACAAAAATAGACTGAACGACCCGCACAACACTAACCCCTATGAAATGAGGTAAAGATAGTATCGCACTCTACACTTTAATGTAAGATTGTTTTTCGCCTAACCAACGCTGCATTAGAATGGCGATAGCTTGGGGAGAATCAATTAATACATCGGCCACTTTTTGGACTAAATTTAGAAGCTCTTTGTCTCGCATTAAATCTGCTATACGGAAGGAAAGTTCGCCTGTTTGCTTTGTACCCAGCACTTCACCTGGGCCACGCAACTCCAAATCACACTGAGCAATTTTAAATCCATCTGTGGTATCGCGCATGACGCTTAAACGCTCTTTAGCAAGACGAGATAAGTGATGGTAAAGTAAAACGCAATGACTCGCGACACTGCCTCTTCCTACTCGGCCGCGTAATTGATGTAATTGAGATAATCCTAATCTTTCCGCATTTTCAATAATCATTAAACTCGCATTGGGCACATCAACTCCCACTTCAATCACGGTGGTTGCAACTAGCAAATGAGTTTCACCTTGCTGGAAAGCGCGCATTGCATCTTCTTTTTCTTGCGGCTTCATACGACCATGAATTAAACCTATTTTTAATTTAGGCAGTCGTTGACTGAGATACTCATACTTAGTGGTCGCGGCTTCACAAGCTAATACTTCTGATTCATCTATTAGCGCACAAACCCAATAAGCTTGTTTACCTTGTTCACAAGCTAATTTAATACGCTCTATAATTTCTTCTCTGCGTGAATCAGGAAAAACGCTAGTTGTAATAGGCGTACGCCCTGGTGGTAATTCATCAATGACTGAGCTATCTAAGTCAGCGTATATACTCATAGCCAATGTTCTAGGTATAGGTGTTGCAGTCATAATTAATTGATGTGGATGATAATGTCCTTTTTCACCCTTACGCCTAAATAAAGCACGTTGCTGAACACCAAACCTATGCTGCTCATCGACAACAATTAATGCTAAATCAGCAAATTCTACTTGGTTTTCGAATAAAGCGTGCGTACCTAAAATAATTTGCGCTTCGCCTGCGGCGATAGCCTGCAAAGCGGCCTGCCTTGCACTTCCCTTCACACTACCTGAAAGAAAAACCAATTTCACACCTAAAGGTTCAAACCAACGAGTAAAATTACGATAATGTTGTTCTGCTAATAATTCAGTGGGTGCCATTAACGCTGCTTGATACCCTTCTTGCACTGCTTTTAACATGGCGCAAGCTGCAACAACCGTTTTACCGGAACCGACATCACCCTGCACTAAACGAAGCATAGGCATATTTTTTTGTAAGTCTTGTTCAATTTCATTTACCACTCGTTGTTGAGCGAGTGTTAATGTAAATGGCAAAGCAGTTAAAAAACGATTAACTAGTTCATTTTCTTTTTGAAAACTTAAGGCGAGCTCAGCTTTAAAAGCTTGTTTCATTTGCAGCAAACTCAAACGATGCGTCAATAATTCTTCAAATATAAGTCGTTTGTGCGCTAACGTTTTACTTTCTACTAACTCTTGCATCGGTGTATCACGACTAGGTTGATGCAATGCTAATAATGCTTCTTTAAACGAAGGCCAGGTTATTTCACTTAAAAAAGAAGCAGGTAATATTTCTGGTAATTCTGAGCGTTTTAAAATTTGCAATGCATTACTTGTTATCTTGCGTAACGTATATTGATTCAATCCTTCTGTTGCAGGATAGGTCGGTGTGAGATAAGGATCTAAAGGTAAATGTTTATTATCTTCTATGACTTTAAATTCAGGATGTATTATTTCTAATCCTGTATTACCTAATTTAATTTCTCCGTAGCAACGTAACTTGGTGCCTATTTTTAATTTGCTTAATTGAAAGGTAAGTACGTGAAAAAAACGCAGCGTTAATTTACCTGTATCGTCAGTTAATTCACAAAGCAATTTCGTGCGGCCACGCGTTGGCGTTTGTACTTGTTGAATAATACCTTCAACCACCACTTCACTACCTATTTTTGCTTGGCTCAAAGGTAAAATATGCGTACGATC
>BMAH01000116.1 GCA_014132615.1 Gammaproteobacteria bacterium | reverse complement strand
GGGTACCACCATTTGGAGTCCACTTGCATCAGGCATTTTAAGTGGCAAATATAATCAAGGCATACCACGCGATAGTCGTTTAGCGAGAGAAACTTGGTTAGTTCCCGATAATTTTATGCAGCTTATTGAAAAAACTAAGCAGCTTGATATCATCGCTAAAAATTTAGAATGTACTTTATCGCAATTAGCATTAGCGTGGTGCCTTAAAAATCCGCACGTTAGCACCGTTATTACAGGTGCAACTAAACCTGAGCAATTAGTAGAAAATGTAAAAGCGGTAAAAGTTAAAAATAAACTGACGCCTGATATTATGAAAAAAATTGATGAGATAGTTTAAGCCATGCAGCATACTGAAAGTAAATTAACATTACATCGCATAGAATTAACTGTTTTTTTAGGTTGGCCAGAATCTGAAAGAAAAACAGCACAAACGGTATTACTAGATATCGATTTTTGTTTTCCCCATTTTTTAAAAGCGTGTGAAACAGATGAGTTGGCAGATACCATTTGCTACGCTGATTTAATCCCACAATTACAAATTTACATCAACGAACAATCTTATAAATTGATAGAACATTTAACCTACGATATTTATCAATGGCTACATAAAAAAATAATGCGTGAAACAAAACTACAAATAAAAATTACTAAATTTCCCCCTGTTGCAACATTAAGTGGTGGAGTTAGTTTTGAATACGGGGATAAATAACGATGGTGGTTTTAGGCTTAGGCTCAAACTTAGGTGATAGATTAGCAAACTTGCGCCAAGCTTTAGTGCATTTAAAAAAAATAACTGGGTTAGTAGTAACAGAAATATCGCCGGTTTATTTATCAGATGCCTTATTACCACCGGGTGCTCCACCAGATTGGAATCAAGCCTATTTAAATTTAGCAATACGCTGTGAAACTAAATTAACTCCCCTTGACTTACTGCATCATTTGAAACAAATCGAACAGACTGTGGGACGAGAAGTGTTAGCAAGGCATTGGGGGCCGCGTGTTTTAGATATTGATATTTTAGCTTGGGATGATTTAATCGTAAGCGATGAGAAATTATCTATTCCGCATAAAGGTTTATTAGAAAGACCTTTTGCATTATGGCCGCTTGCTGATGTTGCGCCGCGTTGGATAAATCCTTCAGCAGAAGGACAAGACAAAACCGCTAGTCAACTAGTAGAAAAATGGGGTTCGCGTTTTGATGGAAATGCACCATTGCATACAAGACAAATTTATCAACGCATAGATACACCACAATTAGTTGGTATTTTAAATGTTACACCCGATTCTTTTTCAGATAGTGGTCAATACATGCAAGTGGATAAAGCATTAGCGCAAGCTAAATCGTTAATGCTTGCTGGTGCAGAAATTATTGATATAGGTGCAGAATCAACCGCGCCAAAAGCACAGCCGCTTTCTGCTGATAAAGAATGGGAGCGACTCTATCCGGTAATTGAAGCTTTACAAAGTAGTAACGATTTTCTTTTGCCTCCCAAAATCAGCATAGATACCAGACATGCAGAAACGGCGAGTTTAGCTTTGGAGAAAAAAGTCGATTGGATTAATGATGTCACGGGTTTTGAAAATCCGCGCATGCGAGAACTAGTTGCAGCAGCTAAAGTCGATTGTGTAATGATGCATCATTTAAGTATTCCTGCTAGTCGTGAACACATACTGCCTGCTGATCAAGACCCTGTAAAACTTGTTTATGATTGGGGAGTAAAGCGCATAGAAGAATTAATGAAGGCTGGGGTTGCTCAAGAGAAAATTATTTTTGATCCTGGTATTGGTTTTGGAAAAACGCCAAACCAATCTATGGCTTTAATTAAACATGCGCAAGTATTTAAACAATTAGGCACTAGGGTACTGTACGGCCATTCACGTAAATCTTTTTTATCACTTTTTACTGACTATCCGCCTCAAGAGAGAGATCCAGAAACGGTCGCTCTAACTTTATATTTAGCTAAACAATCCGTCGATTACTTGCGCGTACACAATGTGGAAATAAATTCGCGTGGGTTACGTTTAGCGAGTGCAGCAGCGACTGTATGAAATGAACCAAATATAATAATTCTATCACCAGGTTCAGCTGCTTCCTTTGCAGCTCCATAAGCAGCTTCTATCGCTTCATACATCACAAACGCTGTCACACCTGCCTTTTGTAATGCTTGAGATAAGACATCAGCTGATGCAGCCCGCTTACCCGTTAAGGGAGCCACGTACCATTCGGTGATGTATGGCGCGATAACGCTGATACTTTCGCTAATTGCTTTGTCTGCCAACATGGAAAAAACGCCGTAGGTCTTACCCTCACATGGCATTTCTTGCAAACGCTTAGCGAGAAGCGTGATGGAATCAATATTGTGTGATACATCGTAAATTTCAGTGACTTTACCAGGGAAAATTTGTACGCGGCCTATTAGTTGAATGTTGCTAAGCCCTTTTATCATAGCAGCTTGATCAACGCTTAATCGTTTTTGTAATAAATGTATAACCATTAACACAGTGGCCATATTTTGGAGATACAATTGATTAAGCGGTAAATGAGTATACGTTTTATCAAGGCAGGAAAACGTCCAATCCTCTTTCTCTTTAGTGTAAAAAAATTCTTTATCTTGAATGTAAAGCTTAGCGCCTATCTGATTGGCATAATCAATTAAAGTAGCGGGTGGATTAGCATCGCCGCACACAGCCGGTTTACCAGGTCTAAAAATGCCAGCCTTTTCCAAGGCTATCTTTTCTCGTGTATCGCCTAGGTAATCCACATGGTCTATTCCTATGCTTGTCACGACGCTTATATCAGGCTCTATGATGTTAGTGGCATCTAAGCGACCGCCTAATCCAACTTCTAATAGCAAAACATCTAATGCGTGAGCTTTAAAAATGACTAAAGCAGTCAACGTATGAAACTCAAAAGGGGTTAAAGTGACCTCCCCTAAAGCTTGAGCGACTTGCTGAAAGGCTGAGCAAAAAGCATCATCGTTTAACATACGCCCATTTATGCGCACTTGTTCATGATGAGTAAATATAATTGGCGAGGTAAATGCACCAACTTGATAACCCTGAGCTAGGTAAATAGCTTCCAAGCCAGCTACCGTCGATCCTTTACCATTAGTTCCACCCACGAGCACAATAGGGCAATCAAATCTTAATACCCCTAATTTCACTCCCACCTTTTTTACTCTTTCTAATCCTAACTCGATTTCAGAGGTATGAAGTGAGGCTATCCAATCTAACCATTGAGATATTGTGGATAAGTGCATAATAACACCCTGCTTATGCTGTGTATAAAACGCAGATATTGCGGGCTTTGGCTTTTTTATTCAACTTATGCCCGTTAACTGAAAAACTATACGGAAGTTTTCCACAGGTTATAATCTTTGTAACTTATTGATTTATTATTATTTTTCGCATTAATCCACAAAAATGTCACTGCTATATAA
>BMAH01000115.1 GCA_014132615.1 Gammaproteobacteria bacterium | reverse complement strand
CTATTATTGGATAAATAATAACTACTATATCTACCAATTCCAAGTACAAAGGCGTATTTGGTGATAGTTTTTGCAATCGGAATTGCATAATATGTCAACAAGATACGATAAAATGTTAGATAAAATACAGAAACAGCCAGGCGAAAGATTAAAGTATTTACGCTCTCTTATAAGAGTAACTCGAGCTTATCTCCAGGAAAAATACGGCTTGCCGGAGATAACTCTCAAATCCTGGGAAAATGGGAAAACTAACCTTACCCAGGGAGGTGCAAAGCGCTGCGTAGAAATTTATTTAAATGAAGGAATAATTGTCAGCGAAGATTGGATCTTGGAGGGAGTGGGGCTTGATCCGACAGCCTCTATTAACATACATAATTATTTTGCTACTCCTACCGAAAAAGAGTTACCAATTGAAGATGACGAAGTTCGTATGTTTCGGGATGCAAATATTTTTAAAGAGAGTTATCCTGGAACGGTAATTATGGTTGTTTCAAATGATGATATGAGACCATTCTATAAACCTGGTGATTATATTGGCGGAAAAATGCGATATGGCAATGCAATTGAAACAGCTATTAATAAAGATTGTATTATTCATTTAAAAAATGGCGAACGCTTTTTTCGTAGGCTTATCAAAAACCATTCAGACGGATTTAATTTAACATGTTTAAATCCCTATGAAACTACAGTAGAACCTGTTCTTTATAATGTTGAGATTGACTGCGTTGCTCCAGTTATTTGGCATCGATGGAAGGATGAAAATTAACTAGGGCTCTTCAAAATTTCTGCGGTTAAAAATTTATTTGTATCTTTTTGAATTATTTGAATTAGATCCCTTTTAAGAAATGAAATTTTATCGTGATAACGTTTAATAAAATCATAAGTGTCAAATTTTGAGAATCCAGTTCCTAGTGTAATCATGTAATTAAATTTAGGAAACCTTTCCATTAATATAAGACCACTTTTTATATCCATAAATGCTCTCTGACGCATAATTTCTTTACCATAGTTACTTAAAAAATCAATTTCATTAAAAGGAATAATATTTCTTTTAGTATGTAAAGTAACATTTCGCACTGGATCATGTTCCGCATATTGATTGAGAACAAAATGCTTCTGCCATTCTTGCCTAGACATTAATGAAATACTTTTCTTAGTTGATAAATTTTGCACACCAATAGCAAAGTAATCTATTTGCGGTATATCAAGAGAGTCAATAT
>BMAH01000114.1 GCA_014132615.1 Gammaproteobacteria bacterium | reverse complement strand
CTCCAGATACAGTATTGGTTGAACCCGATGAAGATGGTTTGTCGGATGATCTCATTATTTCACTCTACTTAAAAAATATACTTATCATTGAGTATAGGCAATATTTCAAACTATATTTCTGAAGAAGTATAAACAGAAATTATTAAGCACTAATTAAATGAAAATTAAGGTTTTCTTAGGAAAGGCCTAACTTAAAACAAATTAGGCCTAAATCGATAAATTACTGAGGTAAAGCAGGAGTTGGTGCAGGTTTGCCATTAATGGAGAAAACACCACTTTGACGCACTATTACCGTGTGATATTCGTTTTGCTCTTGCACTAAATAACCTTGATCTACCCATTGCTGAATTTGAGCTTGAGCATTAACCGTTTGCGCAACAGGCTGAGGTTGAGTCGTGGCTGCAGCAGGTGTACTCGCAGGTTGAGTCGCATTTTGGCTTGCCACTCGCTGCGAATAAAGTCGTATTAATTGCGCTTCAACTTCAGGCCCTAATCGATATTGTTGAATCTCTGTTGCAAAAGCTTCAACTGTTAAGTGCTTATCCCACATATCCATAATTTGCAAAGCAATAGACATAGGAATTTGACCTTTGCGCACAAAGTCTGCGACTTGTTGATTAAACATAGCTTTAGCAGGTGGCAACTCGGGCTGCAAAACAGGCGTTGGTGCAGGCGCTGAAACTGTGGGAGTTTTTGACTTTAAATCAACATCAACTAGCGTAGTTAACAAAGGAGCAGCTACACGCGCATCCATGGTTATCTCAGCATGATCTGTTATATCTTTCATTGTTTGAGGAGCAGGTTGATTAATTGGCCAAGCAAATTTCGCTTTAATCGATGCTGCACCTAAAGAAGTTTCAGCAAAGAAATCGACATTGAGTGAAGTAGTTAATGTAATTAATTTTGGTAGTAAGGTTTCTAATTGAGTAAGTTGTTCATCTTTATTTGTGCCTAATGCGAATAGCACAGAATTTATGCTGCACCTAAAGAAGTTTCAGCAA
>BMAH01000113.1 GCA_014132615.1 Gammaproteobacteria bacterium | reverse complement strand
AACCAATACTGTATCTGGAGAGGGTTCCACATCTTATGAGCAACTTGAAATTAACCAGCCTCATGAAGAAATACCTTTTAAAGCAGATATACATAATATTAATGGCGGTTGGGTAAGGGTAAAAGAAAAAACGGGAGGTGCAAACCAAGCAGGAGATTTAGGTGGTGAATATACAGATATAGGCAATCCTGAACGCAGAGTTCTATTTAAGCAAGATACGGTTATTTCTAAAAATATTTGTGAATTCATTGCTGGAAAATTAATGCGCGTTATTATGCCCGATGTGCCTGAATTATTTGCTAGGGTGGAATTAGCATTTGAAGATGATAAATCAATTCCAGATGAAACAGGGAAGAATGTGTATTTAGCGTCAGAGTTTTATTCAAATTATACAGATTTATATAAAGATGCTTACAATGCCCATAATAAATTGTCAAAATTTGATGCATTACGTAAAAATAATAACGGTGTACGACCTTGTCCTCAATCACGTCCTAAGTACATAGAATTTGTTAATATGCATTATCAAAGGCGCATTGATCCAGTGATTGCTTCTGTGATAATAAGTGGTAGATATCCTAATTTTTTAAAATTAATAGTTGCTTCCATTTTTGTTGAAGATCCTGATGTTCATACTGCCAACATAGGTGTAGTGGCTACTAAACAATTGGCCGAAGAATTCGAGGATGGTGAAATAATCTATGAAGTTGAAGCTGTCCGAATTGATTTTGGTGGCGCATTTGCAGATGAAAAACGTAAATTAGATGGGAATCTTCATTATGAGGATACATTTAGATTTATTTCCTTAACTAACAAAATTCCTCCTAATTACTTTCAAACCTATCCTAAAACAATTTATAAGGGTCAAGATTTTTATCTAGAGCTATTAAAACTATCTTGTTTTCCTCCTGATGTTTTAATTACACAGCTAAAAGATATCTTAGGGCAAGTAGGTTGTTATTACGGCAGAGAGCCTTTAATTTCATTTGCAAAATTTATAGG
>BMAH01000112.1 GCA_014132615.1 Gammaproteobacteria bacterium | reverse complement strand
CATCAGGATAGCCTAATGCCTCAAAATCACCTTGCTGAAGCGCAATGGAATCTGGAGGAGCACAAATTGCATCCGACAATCCGGCGGGAGATACAGTTCGATTTAATTTTTTTTCACTAGTAAATTTAATTGCTGAACCCACATCAGACAGAAAAATCTTTCCATCCTTGCCAACTAAAAAAATTAAACGTAAAGAGCTTAGACGTAAGCGCGCTGCAAGTGAGTGTCTTCGTAAGCAGAAAGAGGATAGTTCCACTCAATTCCAAGATAAAAAATCGAGTACTGAGAGTGGCTTGCAAAAAGCTGAGTCTAAGCGTGCAATGAAAGTTACGGATGAAAAAGGGAAATTCACAATACAAGATTTAGAAAGAAGCAAAACGACTAAAAAGCAACGATTTATGAGCTTCCTTGTCAATTTGGGTTCAAAAGAGTCTGGTAGTGATGAGCATGAGCCTATTGTCGAATCGAAAGCTAAAGAGAATATTAAGAGAATTGAAAGTGACGATAATCGTTTAGTAAAAAAACGTCAGGGAAGAGGAAAATTTCAGCATTCAAAGAGTGAAGAGCAGCTTGGAACAAGTAAGCGTTCCCCACGTGTCATTGTAACTAGAGCGGTAGGCAGTGCAATTCCAGCCGCTACTTCTGGAAGTCGTATTTTTAATACATTTTTTGGTAGCAGTGGAACATCAACTGCTTCAGCTTCTACCTCTTCTTCACCTAATGAGTCAGGATTTCCTACACCTTTACCTTCACCTCACAAGAAAGATTCACCAAAATAGCTAAAGTAGTAACTTAACTATTCTTATAAACCAAGCTTAAAAACTCCGCACGGGTCCTAGGGTCTGTGCGCATGTTGCCTAGCATGACGGACGTACTCATTACCGAATTTTGTTTTTCTACACCGCGCATCATCATGCAAAGATGTTGAGCCTCAATGATAACACCTACGCCTTTTGCACCGGTGACGTCTAACATGGTTTGTGCAATTTCTTTGGTTAAATTTTCTTGTACTTGTAAGCGCCTTGCATGCATATCAACAATTCTTGCGATTTTTGATAAGCCTAAAATTTTGCCATTAGGTAAATAAGCGACATGGCATTTGCCTATAAAGGGGAGTAAATGGTGTTCGCATAAGGAATAGAGTTCAATGTTTTTGACTAACACAAGTTCATCATTGTCAGAGTTAAAGAGTGCGCCATTAACAATTTGTTCTAACGATTGATGATAACCTTGGGTTAAGAATGCCATGGCTTTTGCGGCACGCTCTGGGGTGTTACGCAGCCCTTCGCGATTGGGATCTTCACCTAATTCTTCAATAATTTTTTTAAAATATGCTTGCATCATGTCTTACCTTAAATTTTAACCTGGAGGCCAAGTCATTTGTCGGCCACCTAATAAATGTAGGTGTATGTGAAATACGGTTTGGCCGCCTTTTTCATTGCAATTCATGACTAATCTATAGCCATCTTGTTGTAGATTTAAGCGCTGCGCTAACTGGGTGGCAGTATGCATCATATGGCCAATTAACAATTTGTCGTCTTCTGTCATCTCGTTGATAGTCGCAATGTGCTTTTTAGGCACAATAATCTTATGCTGAGGCGCTTGGGGATAGATGTCATCAAAGGCGACAATGTGTTCATCTTCGTAGACGACCTTAGCGGGTATGCTTTTATCAACAATTTTACAGAATAAACAATCCATTTTACGCCTCACGTATTTGTGGATTGCGTAGTGTAAAAGATTGTGCTTTGACTTGCAAAATAGTGAGTGGAAAGTACACTAAAGCACTTATAACTCAATAATGTGTAAAAAGAGGAAGTTTTATGGCTTTAGAAAACCTTTGCGCCGGAAAGCAGGTTCCAGATGATATTAATGTGGTGATTGAAATTCCTTCTCATAATAGTCCTATTAAATATGAGTTGGATAAAGACAGTGGCATGGTGATGGTAGATAGATTTTTGGGCACGTCTATGACTTATCCTTGTGAGTATGGATTTATTCCTCACACCTTGTCTGAAGACGGTGATCCTGTGGATGTACTAGTAATCTCACCTTACTCCTTATTACCAGGCATAGTAATACGTTGCCGGCCAATTGGCATGTTGCGCATGACGGATGAATCTGGAAAAGACACGAAAATTTTAGCAGTGCCAGTGACAAAGCTTACTCCTCGTTATCAACACATGCAAAAACCGGAAGACATCGGTCAGGAATTATTGAATGCTATTGAGCATTTCTTTAAACATTACAAAGATTTAGAGCCAGGTAAGTGGGCGAAGATTGAAGGTTGGGAAGGCGTTGAGTCTGCTCGCCAAGAGATTTTAGCGAGTATCGATCGTTATAAGCAGCAAAAAGAGGTTGCCTAATAGCTAAAAGGGGCAACTTAATCCTTAAGCTGCCCCTTTTTGCCTACCTATGGCGTCCTGGCCTTCTCTGCCAAATCCTTAGCAGCGTCGTCCATGATGCATCAATTCCGTAATGCCTGTCCCTGTAGTCGTCCCTGAACACTTTCTAGATTAGCAAATCGTTGAAAGAAGGCTCAATCTTTTTATTTGGCTTAGGTAGAGTAAAATGTGGGCAGGAGAATAAAGTGATATAATTTTCAAAAGGTTACGCAAGAAGCCTAACTTGGTGAATGGTTGATGTCTCAATCTTACTACGGCTAATGGCTTACAATGAGATAGGCGAATGTCTTAGGCAGTTAGCTTACTGGGGAACAAACGGTTTTTCAAATGAATCAAAAACATGTGCAAAATATAACCTAGATAAATACCTAAAATAGCGGTGCCAAACACCATACCAGCTATGTAAAACGGTAATAAACCCAAAACCAATAAATGTCTAACTATATCTAAGTCATGGGAGTTAGAAATAATAGTAGAAATAGAGATGTGCAAAAAGTTATCACGTAGTAAACAACAATACGTAACGTAAGATAAAAGTGCTAACGTGATTAACGTTGCTATGCTTTGTGTGACCTTCTTTTTCATGGTTAAAACCGTGGCTATTTATTACCGGAAAACGTTATGACTCTTGGACTTCGTGATTATCTCATTTTATGT
>BMAH01000111.1 GCA_014132615.1 Gammaproteobacteria bacterium | reverse complement strand
CACCTTAATTGGGTTCATGAGCCTTTTGTTATATCTGATGAAATGTATGCAGAGTGGAATGCCCGCGCAAAAGGGGATGATAAAGAACAAGCCTGGAATGCATTATTTACTGCTTATGAGGCTGCTCATCCTGAGTTAGCACAAGAATTTTTACGACGTATGCAAGGCAATCTACCCCGTGATTGGCAAGCGCATGCCCACCATTTATTGCTTGAATTAAATGATAAAAAACAAACAGTTGCCACTCGTAAAGCCTCTCAAATTTGCTTAGATCACTACGCTATGCAATTGCCTGAATTGCTAGGTGGTTCCGCCGATTTAACTGAATCAAATTGCACTAATTGGCAAGGTATGCAAATTTTTAGCGCAGATAATCCTGCAGGTCGCTATATTCATTACGGTGTGAGGGAATTTGGTATGTCTGCCATGATGAATGGCATGGCTTTACATCAGGGTGTACTCCCTTTTGGCGGTACCTTTTTAACTTTTTCTGACTATGCTCGCAATGCTATCCGCTTAGCTTCCCTCATGCGGCAGAGAGTGGTTTTTGTGTATACACACGACTCTATTGGCTTAGGCGAAGACGGCCCAACCCATCAACCTATTGAACAATTGCCGGGCTTACGCATGATACCTGGTATGTCAGTCTGGCGGCCTTGCGATACAGTAGAAACAGCCGTTGCTTGGCGATTTGCTATTGAGCGTCAGGGCCCAACTTGTTTATTATTATCCCGCCAAGCTTTGCCTTTCCAGGTACGTGATGAAGCGCAATTAGAGGCGGTTAAGCGTGGCGGCTATATCTTAATTGATACAGCAAAGAATGTCTTACCCCATGCTATTTTGATTGCAACAGGCTCAGAAGTAGCGCTTGCTATGGATGCAGCTAAGCATTTGCAAGCCTTAGAAATTAGCGTGCGCGTTGTTTCTATGCCTTCGCCAGATGTATTTTTGGCGCAAGATGAAGCGTATAAACAATCTGTCTTGCCTGATGCTGTTACTACCAGAGTGGCTATTGAAGCGGCAGCTAGCGATTATTGGCATCGATTTGTAGGCTATCAAGGTAAGGTAGTAGGCATAGATAGATTTGGTGCCTCAGCTCCAGCTAAAGAGGTGGCGCGCGATTGCGGGTTAACGGTTGAAGCGGTAGTTGCTGCCGCTAAAGAAGTTATATACTCTGCATACATTTCATCAGATATAACAAAAGGCTCATGAACCCAATTAAGGTG
>BMAH01000110.1 GCA_014132615.1 Gammaproteobacteria bacterium | reverse complement strand
AAATCATTATTTAGCAAAATTAAATCAGGGATAAAATTATCAACAACGAGCTCATCTTCATTGCGAGATAAAGGTTGGATAGAAATACTCTCACCGCTTGGCAACTCAATATTTGTTTTCTCTTTCACTTCCCCATTTAACGTACCAAAACGCGTTTCAAAACCAGCTAGGTTAAGTATGCGCTCTAACGTTTTGATATTTTCCCAATAAAATAAATTGCGAGTATGGCTTTCAGGAATGACTAAAATCTTGTGTGCAGTTGGTACAAACTTATGAATAATGTTTTTTGCTGCCGCCACCGAGATAGATAAAAAATCAGGATTAAGATTATTAAAACCAGCTGGAAATAAATTCATGTCTATGGGTGCCAGTTTAAATCCCGCATTGCGTAAATCGACTGACCCATACACAGGTGGCAAGGTTAAATCCCACTGCTCTGCAAACCATTCTGCAATCACTTGCTGATTAGCCAAAAAATGTTTTTGCAAAGCACATAAAGGCTGGTCTAAATCCGTAGATAGTTGCGGCATTGTCATGCAATTATATTTCCTTATTTTTAACTTGGCTTAAGCGCTCTAATCTTGCCAAAAACTCATCTGCATTGACTTCGCCTACGATACGATTTTCTTTGAGCTCATTACCAAGACCCGCAAAAAACACGACAGAAGGCGGAGCAATAATATTAAACTGTTTCATGATAGCTTGATCATTCGCATTGTATGCCGTCAAATCTGCTCTCAATAAGACATAATCTTTCAGCGCTTGCTTTACTTGCGTGCGGCTAAATACTTGCTTATCCATCACAATGCAAGATTCACACCAGTCTGCGTAAAAATCTAAAAGCACTGGTTTTTGTTTAGTTTGGGCTTGAGCTAATGCTTGATTTAATGAAGCTAAATCATGAACGATGGTAAAAGTAACTTCCGCTTTCTTTTCATTCACTGAGAAACTGGTACTCACTAATGCACTTACACCAATCACTGCAACAACTAACCCAATGACACGATTAAGGGCTTTAAATTGATTGAAACGCTGCAATGTGACGCTAATGAAATAAGCAAAACCTATTAAGAGTAAACACCAAACACCCGTCATTACCTCTTCATTTACCACTCTGGATAATAGCCATGCACCCATTGCTAAGAGCATAAAGCCCGCTAATTCTTTTACTACCTCCATCCAAACACCCGTTTTTGGCA
>BMAH01000109.1 GCA_014132615.1 Gammaproteobacteria bacterium | reverse complement strand
CGTGCACTTCAATGAGTGATGTTTCTGTCTTGCCGCCAACGTAAATAACGAATAAATTCATGAGTTCTTGTCGTTTTATTGAGTTAATTATAATTACTGATTTTGTAAAACCTGCATTCAACACCCTGCACTATATCAGTCTTATAATAATGCATGCCACATTTTTCCATAACGCGAAAAGAATTTATATTATCTGAAGTGGCATAGGCAATAATGTTTGCTGTTTTGATATTTTTATTTGCATACTTAAGCAGGCATTTCACTGCTTCCACCGCATAACCCTTACCCCAAAATTTTTTATGAAGCACATAACCTATTTCTACCTCACCCTGCTCCGTCATTCCAAATCCAGCACGACCAATAAACTCTTGCGATTGACGATCAAATAACAAAAAACAAGGCAATCCTTTTTCTTCATAACAAGCGATAAATCGTTTAATCATATCTTGCGTGCGTTTACGAGTACTTACACCGCCGGGGAAAAACTGTTTAACGTCTGTATCACTTTCCAAATTTGCCAAATGAGAAATATCATTTGTCTTAAGAGCACGAAAAAGAAGCCTTTCTGTTTCAAGTTCATGTGTCATAGAACTAACCTATTTTATTCCCTTCCTTAAACGCAAACCTATTTAAGCCTGCCATAAAGATGCAAATGCTAATATACATTGCAGGTAAAATAAAATTATTAATTGTCAGCATACCTAAGCTCAACACGATAGCAGTGACTAAGCCCATGTTAATAAAATTCATTACTGCTGAACCGTGTGCTTTATCTGAAGTATTGCTCATGGCCATGGTTGAAGCATTGGCAAATACTAATGATAAACCAAAGTAGCAAACTATCATGGGAGCAAACACAGTTAAAAATGGAGATAAATTTGTAAGCATTAGTATGAACATCATCATGCTTCCTAATCCAGTAATTATTATGCCCCATGCGATGATTAGCGTAGGTTTATAAGATTTTGCTAATTGTGCAGATACAAGAGAACCCGTGACTAAGCCTATGGGTGGAAGAAGGTTAGCTGTTCCGTAAGTAGCAACATCCATATGCAGCATATTCATCGCAATAAAAGGCGCAAGTGCTGCAAAAATATAAACGAAGCAAGTAGCACCACCCATCAATAATCCGCCTGCTATTAACCGCAGATTAGTAAATTGTGTTACATAACCATCTATTAAATGATTAATTTTGAGAGCGTTTTTATCTATGTTATTTTTTGTTTCAGGTAATCTTGTTGTTAATAATAATAAAATCACCCCGTAAACAGCACTTGCAATGAATGTGCTAATCCAACCATAGTCCGCGCTTAAATAACCACCTATCATGGTGCCTAAGCCTGGCGTGATTGCAAATGCGATCATGAGATAGGAAAGCTTCTGGTTAGCAACCGTAGGCTCATACATTTCATTAATTAATGTAAATGTCATTTTTAACCCCACACCGGAACCTAGAGCTAATAACAATCTTCCTAAGACTAAAAGAGAATAGTTATGGACTAACCCTGAGGCTACGCATAAAAGGCTGCTCATTATTTGTAGAATAATACCGGCGTACAAAGCAGGTTTTCTGCCAAAACGATTAGCAAAAGGGCCGTATAGTAATTGTCCTATCGTATAACCAACTAAAAACCACGTTATGGTTAATTGAGCTTTGCTGTCAGAAATAGCAAAGAAATTGGCTATGTCTGGTAGAGCTGGGGTGAATAAAACGGCATTCACCGAGGCGAAGGAAATTAGCAATAATAAAGTCGTGAACGTCAGATTAAATTTCATGATGCACCTGGAATTGGTTTTTTATTATCATAATTATTGATTATTTAATTATCAATAGGCTAAAATGTTAATATTCATTGCATTTAAGTTAACAATAATGAGTAAATTTGAAAGAATTGCTACTTTTATAGCGGTAGTTGAAGAAAATAGCTTTGCTGCAGCGGCTAGAAAGAAAGGGGTATCGACCGCGGCAATTAGCCGTCAGGTCGCCGCTCTCGAGGGTGAGCTCCATACTCAATTATTAAATCGAACCACCCGCCAGATTTCATTAACTGAAGTGGGTGAATCGTATTATCAGCAATGCAAAAAAGTATTAAGCGAATTACAAGAAGCTGAAAATGCGATTACCAAAAGTAAGAATGAAGCAAGCGGGCCCTTGCATATTATGGCAAACCGCTATTTTGCTATTACTTATTTACTGCCTAAGTTAGCTGAATTCATGGAACTTAATCCTAATATACAAATACACTTTCATTTAGCTGAAAATTTTCCTAACTTAGAAAAAGAAGGAATTGATATTTTATTTGGCGTTTCAGTTGAAGGTGCATCTGAATTAGTACGTCGTCGTGTTACTAGTACTCGCTATGTGCTTTGTGCTTCACCAAATTACTTGAAAAAATACGGTGTTCCTAACCATCCATCTGAATTGATAAAACATAAATATATTACTCACCGAGTTAGAAAGCCTAATGATGTTATTTCTTTCAAAAATGGAAAAGAGGTGCATGTTAATCCGACGATTTGGTTAAACGATAGTTATGTAATGCGCGAATGTGCGATGCAAGATATAGGGATAGTTAATTTGCACGACTATATGGTTGTGGAAGCTATTCAAAATGGAAAGTTAATTGAAATTTTGCGTGACTATCAAGAACCACAGACTAACATTTATCTTTACTATCAACAAAGTCGCTATTTACAACCTAAAATTAGACGATTTATTGATTTTTATGCTAAGTAACTTGTTAAATTTTTAGATTTATCTATGCATTGGTGAGTTTAATTTCAATTCGTTCCTTCCCCCCGCCAATATTTACCCTTTTCAACGTTACCTGTCCCACTTCAGCCGTTGATTTTACATGCGTGCCACCGCAAGGAACTCGAGAGAATCCTTCCACTTCCCAATAACGTCGCTGATTTTCAATATCAGAGAAATCTGTTTTGATTGCAGCGTTTCTAGCAATAATTTCATTATATTCAGCTAATATACTTTCTAAAAAAGGAGAGATATTTTTATCATAGAAAAAATCAATCCTAGCTTTAGTTTCTGCAATATGCGCACCAATTTTTTCAATGCCTAATTTTCTAGTCACAAGCTCAAGCACAATTTCTGC
>BMAH01000108.1 GCA_014132615.1 Gammaproteobacteria bacterium | reverse complement strand
GTTTATATACTGCTTTCTCGTTAAGTCAAAAAAATAATGGAATGTAACCAATGGCTGTTGGAATTAAGTTAATGGATTTAATAATTGGAAATACAATTAAGCTTACAAAAGAAGAATGCATCATTATAGAAATTGAATTATTTGCAAGAATTTGCGAGGAACTTAAGCAAATGATGCAACAACAATATGAGGATTACTTTAAAACATTAAAGATAACAGATGAAAAGGAAAAAGAAATGATTGAATCAAATTTTATTCGCAATATCATTAATGATATTTTATCCACGGAAGAATACTCTTTAGCTGGCATTGCTTATTACACTAATACGCCAGAAGACGTCATATTTGAAATAGCAATTGGTCGAAATATGTCGCCTTCATTTTCCTTATCGCAAAAAATTATACATTTACATAGAAGTGTCAGATCCAATTTGTACGATAAAATCTTTAATAAAATTAAAACAGAAAATTTATTAGTAGCAATTCAGTAATTATATCCAATTAGCAACCATCATAATAATGGTGGTTGCGCTTCTTAAGCATTATTTGTTATAAGCATGTAGTTAGAAAGGATAAAGCTAATTATTCTTGTTTCTTAGAAAAACTAATAAAATTGTAATAGTGTTTTTATTCAAATTTAGCTCTGTGAAATCGTTTTTACAAACCATAGGTACAGTAATTTAAAGTTATGAGAAAAGTTTTCTGGGATAACCCTTATCAAACACGTCTAATCACCCATGTTTTATCGCTAAATGGAAATCGTATTTTATTTAACGAAACAATCGTCTTTTCATTCTCAGGCGGCCAAGAAAGTGATAAAGCATATATTAATGGTATGCCTATTCTCCATTCTGAGATGGAGGGAAAATTAATCTACTATACATTGCCTGAGCATCATGGGTTATCGGTGGGTGATGAAGTGTTAATGGAAATTGATTGGGGTCGTAGATATAAGTTGATGCGATTGCATTTTGCTGCAGAAATTGTGCTTGAGCTTGTGACTAGAAAATTAGGCATTGAAAAAATTGGTG
>BMAH01000107.1 GCA_014132615.1 Gammaproteobacteria bacterium | reverse complement strand
CCAGTATAAACAATATCAATATCGCTACCGACTGCTTTTCCAGCTAATTTAATCATTTGCTCGGCTAAATAGCGTATTTTTATAGGTTCACCCATATCTAATACAAAAATTTCCCCACCTTGCCCTAAAGAAGCGGCTTCAATAATTAATTGGGAAGCTTCAGGAATAGACATAAAATAACGGGTAATATCTTCATGAGTAACGGTGATAGGACCACCTTCTTGAATTTGCTTACGAAATAAAGGAACCACGCTACCTGCTGAATCTAATACATTACCAAAACGTACTGTGATAAAACTCATATTGGTTTTAGCATGTAAATATTGACATATCATTTCTGCTGCACGTTTGGTTGCACCCATTAAATTCGCTGGATTTACCGCTTTGTCCGTTGAAATTAAAATGAATTTACTCACATCATGCTCAACCGCAATATGCGCTAAAATATTGGTTCCTAATACATTATTATGTATCGCCACTCTTGCTTGTTTTTCTAATAAAGGCACGTGTTTGTAAGCTGCAGCGTGGAAAACTATATCAGGATGGTAAGTAGAAAATATTTTCCTTAAACCAATGCTGTCTGTAATGCTAAGCAACACACTTTCTATATCTAATGTTGGAAAACGTTTGCGCAATTCCATATCGATGGAATAAAGATTAAATTCACTGTTATCTACTACGAGTAATTTTTTTGGCTGTAACGTAGCAATTTGTCTGCAAAGTTCTGACCCAATGGATCCCCCGCCACCGCTTACTAAAATGGTTTTATGCTGTAAATGTTTTCCTACTGTATCCCAATCTAATTTTACTTGATCTCTTCCCAGTAAATCTTCTAATGACACATCTCTCAATAATCGAATATCTACTCTTCCTGATGCTAAGTCTCCAATCCCTGGTAGTGTTCTAAAAGGTAGTTTAGTTGCTTCGCATAAATCGACAATATGCCGCATTTGTGTTGCAGAAGCTGAAGGTGTAGCAATAAAAATTAAATCAATTTTATGGCGCTTGACTAAAAGCGGGAGTTGCTCACATTTTCCTATGACACGTATGCCGTGAATTTCCCGCCCTTGTTTAGCTGGATGATCATCGATTAAACCAATGGGTTGGTACAAATGATTATTGTGTCTAAATAAATCCCTCACTAATCCTTCCCCAGCATAACCTGCACCAATAATGAGGACACGTTGGCAATCTTGAAAGAAATGCCTATAGTCTTTCAGCCAACGGAATAATGCTCTGGGTGCTGCTAATCCTGCCGCTAGCAATAAGCCGTATAAAAATGGAATAACACGAGGTGGGTTGGGTGGATAATCAGCAATTAAGACCAGCAGTAAAACACTACCCGTTCCTGCAACCACTGCTTTTGTAATGCGTACTAAATCGGGTATAGAAGCAAAACGCCACACACCGCGATAAAGACCAAACGCCCAGCATGCTAGCGCTTGTATGAGCAATAAAGGAAAAAACCATATTAACGATTGGAAAATCAATTCATCAGGTATGGTATGTAAATCTGAAAAAATCCAATACGCACCAAACCAAGCAATAGGAATTACTGATAAATCAAATAAAAATGCGATAAATCCTTTTCGCCATTTTAACATGTTAATTCCTTTACAAGACTGAGGTCTGTTGACAATTTGTCGTTTAAGAAGCTGCCCACCTGAGAAACCGTCATCTTAAGAGTCTGCTGCCCTAAGAGTCTGTCATCCTGAGCGTAGCGAAGGATCTAAAGAAATTTTATAATTAGATCCTTCGCTACGCTCAGGATGACAGACTCTTAGAATGACAACCGCTGCAATAACCTCTAGTCACTAGCCATCTTCATTACTTGTCTAACAATATCCACCGTTTTTTCCATGTGCGCCTGCGTTAAAGTAGGATGCACTAAAAACATTAAACTAGTTTCCCCTAATTCCTTAGCAACAGGGAAGCGCGTAATAGGGCTCAAATTATTTTTAGTAAATGCTTTTTCTAAGTAAATTTCACTGCAAATACCAGAATAGCAAGGCACACCCAAGTCCGTAATTGCTTGCATAATTCTATCGCGATTCCAATCCGATTTTAATTTTTCAGGTTGCACAAATGCATAATACTTATAGTAAGTATGATAATAATTTTCATCAGGTTCAGTCACACGCAAGCCTGGAATATCTTTAAATGCTTGAGTGAGAAAAGCAGCGTGATTACGTCTTATTTCAATCCAATGAGGTAGTTTTATTAACTGTATACGACCAATCGCTGCTTGAATTTCGGTCATGCGCCAATTAGTGCCAAATGATTCATTTAACCAACGAAATCCTGGACCATGTTGCTTGTTATATACGGTATCGTAATCTTTACCGTGATCTTTTAGCGCCCAAATTTTCTCCCATACCCATTTACTATCCGTGGTTACCATTCCACCTTCACCGCCTGTGGTAATAATCTTATCTTGGCAAAAGGAAAATGCAGCAACATCACCCCAAGCACCTACAGATTTACCTTTGTATTTAGCACCGTGCGCTTGAGCGCAATCTTCTATCACAAAAAGATCGTGTTCTTTAGCAAATGCAACGATTGCTTCCATATCGCAAGGCCAGCCTGCGAGATGAACGACAATAATGGCTTTAGTTTTAGGCGTGAGTACTTTTTTAATGCTATCTACAGTAATATTTTGACTAATAGGATCTACATCAGCCAAAACAGGAATTGCACCGCGCATTACCACACAACTTGCTGATGCAATAAAAGTACGACAAGTAGTAATTACCTCCTGTCCAGGCCCAATATTTAATGCAGCCAAGGCTGCTTCAAGTGCAACAGTACCATTCATTAAGGCAACGGCGTAATCCGTACCTACGGATTTTGCATATTCCTCTTCAAATAAACGGCCTTGCTCGCCAGTCCAATAATTTACTTTTCCTGAAGCTAGTACCTCAGTCGCTTTTAAAATTTCATCATCCGCAAACGTTGGCCAAGTTAAAAAATTAAGTGCTTGGTTAATTGGATTATTTGTTTTTAACACGGCACTTTCTCCTTAGCAGGCACGCCCATTACTTTTTTGAGAGCTGGAATAGAATTGACGACAGCAGCTCCCGCTGCAACTTGTACCCAATCACCAATTTGAATTTCAGGTATAACAACACTGCCAATACCTAAAAATACGCCTTCACCCAGCGTAACAGTTCCCGCTAAATGCACGCCAGGCGCTAAATGCGAATAACTGCCTATTCGACAATCATGGTCAACCGTTGCACCAGTGTTGATAATGCAATGCTCACCAATTTCAACATCCGGTTGGATAATAGCGCCAGCAAAAACAACGGTGCCCTGGCCCAATTTAGCTGAAGGGTGTACGTAGGCATGAGGATGAATTAACACTGGCCATTGCGAACTTTGTTGATACTGCAGAGCCAGGTTTTTACGTAAATGGTTATTACCCAAGCCAAATACGACCGCAGTAAAATTTTTAAAACCTAACTGTGCTATTTCACCCAACACAGCATAATGCCCTATTTTTTTATTAACTAACGCAGGATTGTCGTCTAAAAAACCTCTGACAGGCACCCCACTTGCTAACGCTGTGCTTGCTACCACCTTAGCATGGCCTCCTGCGCCAATGATCACTAATCCTTTATTATCCATGCTTACTCTACGACTTCTCTAATTAATACAAATGCTTCTGCTGCTTCACAAAATACCGTTGCCCCTCTTAATTTGGCTAATGCCTCTAAAGCTTCTACAGAGCGCTCATGAGGAAACGGTTTAACTTGGGATTGATAGGCAGAAAAAGCCTTTAATTTCGCTGGTAAATATTCACTGATATTGATAAATACATTGGGGGTAAACCCAGGTGTTAAGTAAGCCGCATTCCAATTTGTTTCAGAAAGTGTTTCATAAGCTAATATTTTCTTAGGAAAATTATTTGTATTTGGTCTTGAGGCAACTAAGGCTGAAGTAAAAATAGCTTGATGATCTAAATGCATATCCCCAATAAAAGGGATAAACAATAATTCAGGATTCACCTTATTGATGACATCACACAAAGCTTGATTCACTTTTTTATGTTCTGTCACATCTAATTGCGCAGCAGGTAAATCACAAAAAAAAGTATCTTTTACTCCTAAATAACCATGTGCAAGCATTGCTTCACGACGCCCTTGAGCAATATATTCTTCAGTGAAAAGTGGTGGCGAGGCTTTAGTGACAATCGCCACATAGACTTCATTTTTTTCTTTTACTAATTTAGCAATTGTTCCGCCACAACCCAACACTTCATCATCAGGATGAGGAGCAATAACTAATACGCGCATACATTAGGTTTCCTGTTGATAAGCTAATTGAACTTTTTTAAGCATGACTTCATTACGAGTGGATCCCAGTAATACAACTTTAAATGTGGCAAAGAAAATCTGACAATCTAACCAAAATGAAGCATGATCTACGTACCATAAATCCAGCCATAATTGCTCCTGCCAAGTTAGTTCCACGTTGCCATTCACTTCAGCAAAACCACTTAAGCCAGGCAACATAGCAAAACGTCTTTTTTCACGTTGAGTCATCGTTTCTAAACGAACTGGCAGACAAGGTCTTGGGCCAATTAAACTCATATCACCGCGTAATACATTAAAAAACTGCGGGGTTTCATCAAGTTTTGTTCGCCTAATAAAATGCCCTATGCGTGTTACTAACGAATGATTATGTTTTACGGCGCCCAACTCTAAAGGAGGAATATTATTTACTCTCATACTACGAAATTTATAAATAGTAAATAATGTTTCCCTAAGGCCAACGCGCTTTTGCCTGTAAAAAATGGGGCCTTTATCTTCAATAAAGATAATAAGACTTATCACTAACCAAATTGGCAGCAACATTAAAATAGCAATTGAGGAGAGTAGTATATCTACTAC
>BMAH01000106.1 GCA_014132615.1 Gammaproteobacteria bacterium | reverse complement strand
GAAATAAATACATTATGGTTAGTGCCGACCATCATGGCTATCTTAATGGAAATTGATAGAAGCACAACGGGTGCTAAATACTGTAGAGAAAAAGTGTTGCTAGCTTTAGTAGGCACAGCGCCTCTGCCTCAAAAGTTAAAAATGGATTTTGAAGCTAAATACGGCCTACAAATTTGCGAGAATTATGCGTTATCAGAAACGCTATTTTTAACTTCACATCTACCAAAGCAAACGGCTAAAGGTGTAGGTAAATTATTAGCGCAAATTTCACTTAAGATTATTAATAAAAAAGGTGAAGAAGCAAAATGCAATGAAGAGGGTGAAATTGCTGTTTGTACCCCCTTCATCATGAATCATTACCTAGGAATGGAACACGTATTTAATAAAAAACACGATGAATGGTTTTACACAGGCGATGTAGGTTATATCGATAATGAAGGTTATCTTTACATAACGGGCCGCAAGAAAGATTTAATTATTAAAGGCGGCGTAAATATTAGCCCGGCAGCAATTGAAGAAGTTATTTATAAGCATGTTGCTGTAAAGGAATGTGCTGCTTTAGGTATACCGCATGCTTTAAGCGGTGAAGAAGTAATAGCAGTCGTCACTTTACACGCTGATGCTGATTTTAAATCAGCAAGGGAAGAGATTTTAGCATTATGTAAGCAAGATTTAGCTGCTGTACAGCAGCCAATCGATATCGTAAAAATTGATGAATTACCCCATACCTTTACAGGGAAAATCCAGAAAGCAAAATTAAGAGCTTGGTTAATTGAAGGCAAAACTTCTGCTAAAGAAGCCGATTTTAAACCAGCTGAGCAAAAAGAAGAGCATTTTTTTAAGCCATCACGTGTAGTGAGAGAGGCAAGTCAAGCTTTATCTATCGCATATAACACTTTAGTGTATGAGCTTCAGCGCGAAAATAAAGAAGTCACAGTGTTATCTCTAGGTGAAGCATTTTTTGATTTACCCCTTTTTGATTTTACTACACTGCCATTTCCCTCTTCTTATCACTATAGCCATTCACGTGGGGTGCCAGAATTAAGAAATGTTTTGGCTGAATATTTCCAAGAGCAATACGATGTAAAATTTGATCCAGAAAAAGAAATTATTATCACAGCGGGATCAAAAATTGCTATTTATATGGCATTAATGGCGCTCATTAACCCCGGTGATGAAGTGATCATCCCTGAACCTGCTTGGGTCAGTTATCCTGAGCAAGTTAAGTTATGTCATGGCGTTCCTGTTTCTGTGCCTTATGATGAAACAGTCTACGATTTTGAAAAATACATCACTAATAGAACGAAAGTTTTAATAGTCAATAATCCAAATAACCCTAGGGGTAATGTTTTATCGCTAGATGAAATTGCACATTTATATAAATTGGCAGAAAAATACAATTTGTATATTTTATCCGACGAAGCTTATAGCGATTTTGTGGTTAATAAAGAACAATTTATTTCTATAGGTAATTTCGATAAAGAATTTAAGTTTTCAATTATTTGCAATTCAATTTCTAAAAACTTTGGTATTTCAGGCTGGCGTATAGGTTATGTGATTTCCAATCATTTATTGATAGATCAAATTCTTAAATTAAATCAACATTTAATCACTTGCCCTGCTACGATTTTAGAAAATTATATTGCTAAACATTTTTACTCTATTTTAAGTGCAACTAAACCGCAAATCGTCACCTTACTTGAAAAACGTAAAAACATTATCGATTACATAGATAAATTAGGTTTAACCAGCTTACAAGGCGATACGACGTTTTATATTTTCCTTTCAATAGCAGAATCCCGCTTAGGTTCTGATGATTTTTGTATGCGTCTTTTAAAAGAAAGCCATATTTGCGTTGTACCTGGCATTGGTTACGGCAAAAGCTGTGATAAATTTGTGCGTGTTTCTATAGGAGCCGAACCATTAGATAAAATTTTTGCAGCTCTAGATAAGATTAAAGCGTTAATTCAAGCAACTAAACTGGCGGATGTGGTCAATTTGGCTGATACGGCTATCAATACTATTTCTTTTGCTCAAGCTTAAGGAAATTGGAGAATAAAATGGAAAGAACAATACAAAATGGTTGCAAGCAGTTAGTAGAAATTTGTGCAGATTTAAAAGCAAATGAATCAGCGCTTATTGTGACGGATACCAAAACCCAAGAAATTGGCAATGTATTAAGTGACATTGCTAAACAAGTGTCGCCGCATATTAGACATGAAACAATTGCGCCTGCAGAAATGCATGGTAAAGAACCATCTGCTGATGTCGCAGAAAAAATGCAGAATGCCGATGTTATTTTTGGTTTAACTTCTATGTCTATGGCACATACTTCTGCAAGACATCAAGCAACTTCCAAGGGTGCGCGCTATCTTAGCTTACCTGATTACACTTTTGATTTATTAAAACGGGCTGCTTTATTTGTAGATTTTAGGGAAATTACAGGGTTTTCTCACTATCTAGCCCAATATTTTACTAAAGCAAAAAAAGTCAGAATTACAACGAATTTAGGTACAGATTTAACACTTAACATTACTGATAGAAAAGGTAATGCTGCCCCAGGGTGGTGTTTTGAAAAAGGGTCGTTAGCTTCTCCGCCTGATGCAGAAGTCAATGTGCCACCTGTTGAAGAAGACAGTGAAGGCGTGTTGGTTGTTGACGGTAGTATTCCTTGCAGGGAATTAGGACTTTTATCTGCACCCTTAGCGCTTACTTTAAGAGAGGGTAAGATCGTTGATATACAAGGTAAGCAAGCAGATATTTTAAATGCCGTATTTAATAAACATAATACCGATGCGACACGCGTTGCGGCTGAATTTGGTATAGGTTTAAACCCTGCAGCAGAATTAATTGGTTCCATGCTTGAAGATGAAGGCTGCTTAGGTACTATACACA
>BMAH01000105.1 GCA_014132615.1 Gammaproteobacteria bacterium | reverse complement strand
GTATTAATTCTCTCAAGCTTTCGCATACATAATGAAGTGCGAGCCATGCTTAAATTGCAAATTGAAAATAAAGAATTAATTGAGCGCTTATATACCTCTAAAAATCATATTGAAGAAATTAATTCTGAACTACAATCTGAAATTACTGAGCGTAATGTGATAGAAAAATTATTGCGTAATAGCGAAGATCAATACCGTTTAGTCACAAATGCATTGCCAGTATTAATTGCTTACATTGATACAGAATTATATTTTCGATTCAATAATAAAGCTTATGAAGCGTGGTTTAAAAAGCCATTAAGCGATATTACTAATCAACCTGTAAAAGCATTGTTAGGTGAAGCTGCATTTGCTAATTTCATGGAGCATTACCAACAATTATTTATGGGTAAGCAAGTTAGTTATGAAACTATTATGCAATTTGATAATGAACAAGAACGTTATGTCAGTGTCACACTCATTCCTCATAAGCAAGATAATGCTATGCTGGGTTTGTTTTCCCTAATGAGTGATGTAACCCCGCGTATTAATTATTTAGCTACACATGATTCTTTAACTAATTTACCCAATCGCAGCCTTTTTAACGCTAAATTTACTCATGCTATCAAACATGCTGCGCGCCATGAAACGTTGGTTGCTTTGTTATTTATCGATTTAGATCATTTTAAAGTGGTAAATGATAGCTTAGGTCATGATGTGGGTGATCAATTATTAATAAAGGTTGTTGAGCGTTTAAAACACTGTGTTGATGCTCATGATGTAATAGCCCGATTGGGTGGAGATGAATTTACGGTAGTATTAGAAGATAATGTTAGCGTGCAACGTGCAACATCCGTTGCCCAGCGTATTTGTGAATCATTAGCAAACGTTTTTAAAATTGCAGATAGAGAATTATTTATCACCACAAGTATTGGTATCAGTGTCTATCCCGATGATGGCGATAATATCCAAACCCTGCTCAAAAATGCTGATATGGCTATGTATAGAGCAAAAGATAGAGGACGTAACACATTTGAATTTTATACGCGTGGCATGAATGAAGCGATGCAGAAAAAAACAAGTATAGGTATTAGTTTACGTTCTGCATTAGAGCGTGGTGAATTGATGGTTTATTATCAACCTGTCATTGATGTTAGACAGAATAAAATCGATAGCATGGAAGCCTTACTCAGATGGGAACATCCGCAAATGGGTTTTATCTCACCAGGTGAATTTATTCCTATCGCAGAAGAAACTGATTTAATCGTTCCAATCGGTGAATGGGTTTTACGTTCTGCTATTTCTCAATTAATTACTTGGCATAAGCAAGGTCATACTTCATTAAAAGTAACCGTTAATTTATCTGCAAGGCAATTCATGAAGCGGGATTTACCCGCAACGGTTGCTAAAATATTAAATGAAACAGGCATTAAAGGTGAGCATGTTGTTTTGGAGTTAACAGAAAGCTTATTAATGAGCGGTATTGAGCATAGCATTAAAGTAATTAATGAATTAAGAGCATTAGATGTCTTAATCGCACTCGATGATTTTGGTACTGGTTATTCGAGCTTAAGTTATCTTAAACGTTTTCCTATTGATATTATTAAAATTGATAAAACATTTATTACTGATTTTTCTTATAATCATGAAGATGTAGCGATTGTAAAAGCAATTATTACACTAGCTCATAATTTAAAAATTAAAGTGGTTGCTGAAGGTGTGGAAAAGCCAGAACAATATCTGTTTTTGAAGCAACAAGGTTGTGATGAAATGCAGGGGTATTTATTTTGTAGACCGCTAGCTGAGATAGATGCAACGCTTGTTTTGCAAAAGGGCATTAAGCAACATATTTTAGAAAAGTAAAAACCAATTTGAGCAACTGTCATCCTGCAATGGAGCTGTCATCCTGAGCGTAGCGAAGGATCTGCGATAGAAGTTTGAGTAGATCCTTCGTTACGCTCAGGATGACAGCTGCTCCGATGACAGCTGCTCTATTTACAAGTCACCTTAGGTATACACCCATACCCAATGAACCGGCTTTTAGACCCCTCTCTAGGCAAGTTAAAATCAAATACACTTACTCCCCAAATTCTTCTACCTTTATAAGTTCGTCCATTGCTTGATCCAAACATGAGAAGTTTGCCATCGCTATTTTTTCCTAGGTATAACATAACGTGAGTGATAGGAATGGTACGTTTAACGGGATAGGTGCCGCTCCAAAAAAGTAAATCGCCGGGTTTTAAATTGGTAAAGTCTTTAGAGCTAAAAGTATGGGCATTCACTTCATGGAAATTGCCTTCTTGCAAAGCCCAGACATAAATTTCATCAGACTGGCGAGGAACTTCTTTTTGATTAAGTTTATTTAGCAAATAATAAATTGTCCCTGAACAATCCATCCCCCCATGCCTAGGATCTGCTGAGCCGTAGGTATAGGTTAGCTTGCGTTTCGTTAATGAAAGAGCTTGGTTAATCAATTGCTGGACTTGCTTAGGATAGTTATCAAAGCCTTGAATATCTTTTTCTGAGATGTAAGCAGGGGTAGTAGGGGCAGCATAAGCTGCAAGGTTTAAAAAGAATAAAATAATTATAGTTATAATTTTCACAAGCTAACCC
>BMAH01000104.1 GCA_014132615.1 Gammaproteobacteria bacterium | reverse complement strand
ATTAAGGATAGACCAAGGATCAATCGTATCATTAAGAGGAGAACAAGGATGATCTGGATCTACCATTGCTAAAGGCGAATGAGCTGTTTTTATTTTTTTTAAAATCGGTGCATTTACAATAGCTTCTAAATAGCCACAAATCAGAAATTTTTTTAATTTAGCCTTATTTGGATATTGTCTTTCTAAATTTGACCATATTTGTTGATGGTTAAGAAGAATTAAAATATCAGGACGAATTTCCCCATTGTCATCCAACAAATCTTTTACGGCTTGAGCTTGAGCTAATAAAAGCCAAGAATCTATGTTGCTTTCGTTTAGCTTATCTGCCAGATTCAATAAATTTAGTATGCCCCCATAAGTTCCATCAAGATTATCAAGATAACGAGTAATCCAACCGTCGGTATTAACAGCCTCTAAAAGAGTATTTTCCATATTGGTTTGGAACTGTTTTCTAACTTTTTCATGCCTTAAAAATTTACCGAAAGGAGATATTGGATAAGTTGCTATTAAAGTCTGCGAGTCTATTTTTTCGCCTGAGCATATTGCTGCTAATGTTTCATCTGCTGTGTATGTAGCAGTTAAGTTAAATTTGTTATCTTCAAGTTTATAATGAGCTTCAACGGAGCCAGGAATAAAAGCGACAGGATCTATTTCACCCTCTTTTTTTCTATTTAAAGTAAAACCGCTTTCTTTGCATACTAGAATCACATCTGAGCCATTCATGCGTAAGTCATAATGAACTTCATGCGGGATTTCCACTTCTAATTGGCTGGTGATACTTAGTAATGAGGCAATCCTTTGTCTGGAGGATTGTGAAAAAGCTTCTAAAGCCCCTATAGCATTTTTAGCTTGCACTTGGGTGCAGTCAATTTTTTCAACTAAGCGGGCAATAAAATTTTCTCTGTCTAACCCCTCTAAATTTAATTGGGCATAATCAACTTCATAATAAGTATTTGAACCAGAAGTAGACGGTTTGTTGTCGCTTCTCGTACTTTTCATTATATTTCCTCACTGTTACATGTTAGGTCAATGAGCTAGGTTTAGACCTTGCTAGTGATGGTGAATCAGATTCACTGCTTGTTGCTTCAGGTGAACTCATTTCACTATCTGAAGGCGGCGTAGGTAAGAAGTGTAATAAGTCAGTTGTCTCTTCTTTAAGTGTAGGCTTGCTTTCCCGAGGCTTAAAAAATCCTGTAATACCAGCCCCTACAGGGACACCGGCTGCACTTGATAAAACGGCGCAAGCAACGATACCACCAATAAAAAATGGTAAAACAGCTCCGTGGGTGGCAACAGTTGCGGCAATGCCTAAGCCAATCAATGTTGCACCCAGCAATATAAGCATAGCACTTGCTATCATACGACCCCACGGCTTTGGCAATGTTCTTATCGTTTCAGTTTTTCGTTTGAATGCCTTAGCGTTAGACTCTGTTACTTTTAGCAATTCCCAATTAGCTGAATTTTGTTTAAATCAAAGCTTGGATGAAAAAAGAGAATTAGAAAGCGAAATTACTGGAGCAATACTTGCGTTACAAAAACAACTCTCTACATCTCGGGAGCCAGAAGAATTAATACTTTCAGAAGAGTCCGAAGCGAGAATACATGCTTTAGATTCTTCCCTAACTAGCATAGATCATACAATAGATGCTATTCATAAAACCTCTTCAGAAGAAGGGGAAGCATTAATTAAAACTATAC
>BMAH01000103.1 GCA_014132615.1 Gammaproteobacteria bacterium | reverse complement strand
TTTTTTATTCCTTGTTGCTGCACCCAATCGATCACCGCCATTAAATCATCTAATTCACCTTCACCCTGATCAAAGCGGCCTTCACTCTGACCTACACCGCGGAAATTAAATCTGACTGTCGGTATACCTAAACCTTGAAAGGTTTTCACTAACGTCGTAACGACTTTATTATGCATAGTGCCGCCATGCAGTGGATGAGGATGGCAAACAATACCCCAAGCATTACGTTCTAATTCCGTTGGCTTACTAAGCACAATTTCTAATTTACCGCTGGGGCCTTGGATTAAGGCAGTGGTGTCATTTTGTAATAAAGCAAATTTAGTGTTTATCATTGTCTTACTCTAAGTTCGTTTTGCAGCAGCTTTGTTTATTCTATCGCGTATTGCTTCCCACTCGGTGGTCTCAGGTACTTTCTCAATTAAAATGTGGTTCACTCCACTGTTATCTAATGAGCGCAAGGTTTGATAAAGATAATGTGCATAATGTGCAGGATTTTTAGTTAAACAAATTAATTTGGCCGCACCTTCTTTTTCATCCGATTCACAAGCAATAATAGCAACGTTTGCATCAATATTTTTTATAAAGTCTTTTATTTCTGAATTAGAAAGAATATGAGTTTGCGTTAATGGCGCATAATGCAAATGATGCATGCCTGGCGTGGGAATAATTGATTGCTGTTGGTAAGACACTTGCCTGCCTAATGCGGCAGTTAATGCATCCCTATTTATCATACCGGGTCTTAAGATAGCAGGTGTATCGCCGCTTAAATCAATGATGGTGGATTCTAATCCTACTTCACACTCACCCCCGTCTAAAATCATATCGACTTTATCGCCTAGTTCTTCATATACCGCTTGAGCTGTCGTTGGGCTGACATGAGTAAATTTATTAGCAGAAGGCGCTGCAATACCTCGTCCAAATTCACTTATTAACGCTCGCGCTAAAGGGTGGCTAGGAATACGTAATCCAATCGTTTCTTGATCAGCTGTAATAATATCTAAAACATGAGGTTGTTTTTTTAATATTAGGGTGAGCGGCCCAGGCCAAAATAAGTTTGCTAATTGGTAGGCAACCTGAGGGATATCACGTGCCCAATTAGCCATTTCCTCGACTTTAGCAATATGCACAATAAGCGGATGATTAAACGGCCTTTCTTTGGCTATAAATATCTTTTCTAACGCTTTTTGATTACTTGCATCTGCGCCCAATCCATAGACAGTTTCTGTCGGAAAGGCCACCAGGCCGCCTTCATTGAGTATGGAAATAGCTTGAATAATTTTTGCGCTCATGGTCTTAGAAACGTGGGCAAGGTTGATAATTTTCTGTAATATACCACTTTGACCTCGTGATAGATAATGTAACGATGACTGACGCCGAACTTGCGCTACCTAACACCCCTGAGACTGAAGCCCCTGCTGCATTGCCTATTGCTATTGCGACTATCAATGGCCAGGCCGTAATCGACTTACCCAAGGATTTATATATTCCGCCTGATGCCATGAAGGTGTTTTTAGAGGCATTTGAAGGGCCATTAGACTTTTTACTTTATCTTATTCGCAAACAGAATATTGATGTATTAAATATTCCTATTGCTTCTGTTACTAAGCAATACATGGAATATATTGATTTAATGCAAGAGCTTTCACTGGAACTTGCTGCTGAATATTTAGTAATGGCGGCTATTCTCGCTGAAATTAAATCTCGCATGTTATTGCCTAAACCTGCCGATGCAGAAAATCCTGAGGAAGATCCTAGGGCTGAATTGGTAAGACGATTACAAGAATACGAGCGCTTTAAACAAGCCGCTGAAGATTTAGATAAATTGCCGCGTGAAGAGAGAGATTTCTTTACTGTGCAAGGTGACGGTAGTCAAATCACGGTAGAAAAGCCTTTGCCTCAAGTGAATATGCGTGAATTAACCGCCGCCTTATTATCCGTGTTAAGGCGCGTGGAATTAAATGCAAAACATGCTGTGAAATTAGATGATTTAATGGCGGTGATCGATTGGGTGCAGCAACAAGGAATAAAAAA
>BMAH01000102.1 GCA_014132615.1 Gammaproteobacteria bacterium | reverse complement strand
AGCGGCGTGTAAATATGCCAAGAATGCAAATGAGAATAAGAAGGGGTTTTAGGTAGTCATTTAAGTGAAGCAATACTTGCACAAACTGATTGGCAAATTGCTGCTATGGATTTAACTCAGGATAGAATTACCGCTTGTCTTACTAATCCTCGTTTTCAGTTTAAATTAGGTGACATCACCAAAGAAACAGATTGGATAGAAAAACAAATTAAACATTGCGATGTCGTCCTACCTTTAGTTGCGATTGCTACCCCTGCACTTTATGTACAAGATCCTTTGCGTGTATTCGAATTAGACTTTGAAGCGAATTTAGCTATTATTCGTCTTTGTGTAGAGCATAAAAAACGTATTATTTTTCCTTCTACCTCTGAAGTATACGGCATGTGTCCTGATCAAGAATTTGATGAAGAAAATAGTTATTTAGTAACAGGACCTATCAACAAAGAACGCTGGATTTACTCTACATCGAAACAATTACTTGATAGATTGATTTACGCTTACGGTAAACATAAAGGTTTATCCTATTCTCTGTTTAGACCATTTAATTGGTACGGTCCACGCTTAGACAATGTGTTTAACCCAAAGCCTGGTGGTTCCAGAGTGTTAACTCAGTTTATAGGGAACATTTTACGCGGCGAAAATATTAATTTAGTAAATGGCGGTGAGCAGCAACGTTGTTTCACTTATATAGCAGATGGTATTAATGCCTTAATTCGTATCATAGAAAATAAGAATAATGCTGCACACAATAAAATATTTAACATAGGCAATCCTAAAGAAAATATTTCTATAAAAACCTTAGCAGAAACCCTTATTAAAAACATTGCTGATTTTTATCCTGCACATACGGAAAAAGCAAAATCCGTGCAGTTATTACATGTAGAAGCGAAATCTTATTACGGGGAAGGTTATCAAGATGTCTCTTTGCGTGTACCTGCTATTCGCCATGCAAAAGAATATTTGGGCTGGGAGCCTAAGGTAGATATGAAAACAGGCCTGCGTGAGACATTGGATTTTTATCTAGCGTAAATCTTGCTATACTTTCTTTTTTATACTTTGGCGGGGAAAGAAAATGGATGAAAGAAACCCGATAAAACGACCCACTTCAAATGATATCTGGGCAATGGTATGTCATTTATCTGCGTTAATTGGTTATATCATTCCATTTGGAAATATTATTGCGCCATTAGTAATTTGGTTAGTTAAGCGTAACCAATCTGAATATATTAATCAGCAAGGCAAGGAAGCTGTTAATTTTCAAATTACCATTAGCCTATTAGCTATATTATGCCTGCTGCTCTATATTATTATAATAGGCTTAATTTTGTGGCCGCTAATAGCATTAGCAAATTTGATATTAATTATTATGGCAGCAATAGCTACCTACAAG
>BMAH01000101.1 GCA_014132615.1 Gammaproteobacteria bacterium | reverse complement strand
ATGTTTATTAAACGTCAATTATTTTCATTTAGCTTATTAGCATTAGCTTCATTATCCGCCTATGCAACACCTCAAGATCAACATATTGTTGTTGCCCCCAGTTGTCTTGTTAAACCCATGCCAATTCATACTCAAACGCTTTCTTCTACTGAGAAGTTTGTTTTACTAAAAACGGATGATGCAGGGATTAATGCATTAATCGAAGCAAAACAAAATAAACGCGCCAGTGCGTGCGGCGGTTTTATGGATGTCACAGAAGAATGGAATCAGTTGTCTGCTAAAAAATCCATGACAAGTCAAACTGCTAAACAATTTTTAATTGAACAAACCAAAATTAAAACATCGTTAACCGTCAAAACGCCATATCAAATTAGATATGAAGCACAAGTTAATCAACTGTTAGCTCAAATTAATCCTCAAGCAATGTGGGGAAACTTAACCACCTTAACCAACTTCAATGATAGATACGCTAATTCTGACAATGGTGTTGAAGCAGCAAATTGGTTAAAAACGCAAATTGAAAATTTAGCTAAGCAATATAATCGCGATGATGTCACTGTCACTTACGTGAAAACAGGCAGATATAAACAACCTTCCATCGTTGCAAAAATTGGTAACCAAACTGAAGCGGGTGTGGTGATAGGCGGCCACATAGATACTTTGTCTGGTAGAAAACCGGGCGCTGATGATGATGGTTCGGGAAGCGTTACTACACTTGAAGTAGCACGCACTTTACTAGCATCAGGCATGCAGTTTAAAAAACCAATTTACGTTATTTTTTATGCAGCCGAAGAAGAAGGATTAGTGGGTTCAGGTTATGTGGTTTCAGAATTCAAATCCAAAAATATTCCTGTTGATGCAGTAATTCATTTTGATATGACGGGTTATGCTTATAAAAACCAACCTACCATGTGGTTAATTAATGATTACACTAACAAAGACTTAACTAATTACCTACAAACATTAATCACCACTTACGTTAAAAAGCCCGTGAAATTTACGCGCTGCGGCTATGCATGCAGTGATCACGCTAGCTGGACCAAACAAGGTTATGTATCTGCTTTCCCATTTGAATCTGAATTTGGCTATGACAACCCAGATATCCATACTTCCCGCGATACCATGGATAAATTGTCATTAGAACATATGACAGATTATGTGAAGTTAGGGGTGGCTTTTGTGACTGAATTAGCAGAACCAGTTAGTTAATAATTACAATGAGGCATCTTATTTGCTATAAGATGCCTCTAACCTATTATAAAATAAAAGCTTTTATTTATTTTTACATTTCAAATTTTAAGCTATAATAGCTGTACAAGTACGTTTTATTGTACAACCATTATGAGGTAGATTATGGATGCTAAAAGTTATTCCGCTGTAAGAAAAGATTTGGCTAAAACAATGGAAAAAGTGTGTGAAGACCATAGCCCTATTATCATTACTCGTAAAAATGCTAGCGCCGTCGTTATGATGTCGCTTGAAGATTACAATGCCATAGAAGAAACAGCCTATTTACTTCGCAGCCCGGCTAATGCTGAAAGACTTAATCAAAGTATAAAACAAGCTGCTGACAACAAAGTCATTAAACGTGATTTAATTGAAAAATCCTAATTTGAGGGAAGTATGGATCTTGTTTGGACGGAATATGCTTGGGAAGATTACTTATTTTGGCAATCTTTTGATAAAAAAATATTGGAACGAATTAATGAATTGGTTAAAGACATAAAGCGTACCCCTTTTACAGGAATAGGTAAGCCTGAACCTCTGAAATTCACTCTTTTAGGTAAATGGTCAAGAAGAATTAATGATGAGCATAGATT
>BMAH01000100.1 GCA_014132615.1 Gammaproteobacteria bacterium | reverse complement strand
ATTTTATATATAAAATGCTCAAATTTTCTTAAGGAAAGCTTAGTAGCTGAATTAAAAATGAATTTTTCCTAAACATTCTCCCATTTTAACTAGGGAATTCTCTTCAAGGCCAGGTGACCATGCCACTTTTTTATCTGCGAAAAGTAAGATAACAGTTGAGCCTAATTTGAAATATCCCAGCTCTTGCCCTTTAGCTAAAGTGAGAGAGTGAGAGGGTGGTATTTGCTGAGCAGAGGCAGGTTTATCTAGCCAAGCGGGTTGAATGCTTCCTACTATCATGGCGCCTACTAATATTACTGCCATAGGACCGGCTTCAGTATCAAATACGTTAATTAATCGTTCATTGATGCCGTATAGGTTAGGGATTAATTGAGAGGTGGTGCGATTAACGGAAAAAAGTTTGCCAGGGACGTAGGTTGATTGAGTTAATTTACCAGAGAGTGGCATATGAACACGATGGTAATTGTAAGGAGCTAGGTAGATGGTGGCAAAACTACCGTTATCGAATAGTCTAGCGGAAGCGTCGTTAGCGAATAAAGCATCTAAGGTATAGTCTATACCTTTGGCTTGTAAGAGTTTTTGCTCAGTAATGCTACCAATTTGGGCTATGCTGCCATCTGCTGGTGCTGCAATACTATCTAACTCGGGGGTAATCGGTCTTGCATCTGATTTTAACTCGCGAATAAAGAAGTCATTGAAGCTGGCATAGGAAGTTAAGTCTGAATTTTTAGCTTCAGACATATCGACTTGATAAAGCTTAGCGAATGTTTTAATTAACGCATTCTTGAGCCAAATTTGCTTTGAATCGGCTAATTTCCCCATGCAATTTGATAAGAGGTGCTGAGGGGTAACGTATTGAGAGTAGGCAAAAAGGCGCTTCAAGATAACTTCCATCGTAATAGTTATGGTATTAAACAAGTCGCATTATATATAAATTGAACTGACGTGAGTAGCTACAAAATATCTCCTCTCCCAGCACCCACTGGCATTAAGATAGTATTTTATTATTC
>BMAH01000099.1 GCA_014132615.1 Gammaproteobacteria bacterium | reverse complement strand
TTATTAATCAGATTATGGATAATGTGAAATTAATGCCTTCTGATAATCACCGAATTGGAGTACTTCTTTTTTTAACTGAACTCACTGCGTTAGGCAGCAGAAGGGAAATGCCTTTTGCAACCTGTAGATTTTTTGCAGAATTTTTTTGCACTATATCTAATGCAGGTTTTTTTGGTGTAGCTTATCGTTTTAAGGATTATGCTACTTTAGCAGCAGGTATCTTTTCCGCTCTTAGTCATGCAATCTATTCGCAACGTTTACATGATTTGGATATATTAGGTGTAATAGCTGTAGTAGTTAAGATTGCTATTAATTATAAATTAGTCTTAGCTAATCCCCGTCTTGCATATTTAGGTGCCGCTGCGATTACAATTAATCTTATTGACGCTTTAGTAACTAGACGTTATCTTGAAACAGTAGGCCCTACCATTCATGTAATTTGGCATTTATCTGCTGCTGGAGCTCTGTATGAATTTAATAGAGTAAAAGCTAATATAACACCTGATCAATGGAAGAAAATAAATAATATATCCTTAATTGATTATGTTCCTACAATGTTTAAACCCGCCTGTGAAAAAATAAATAATGATATGTATAGACTTGCAACTAAAAGTCGATGCATTCTTTTTTAGTGACCCTGGGATCTGCTTGTGTTGCATTTACGGACGATTCTTGGCATGAACTATTTTTAAAAAAACTATCTATGAAGTTAATTTTTAATTTCATAGATTAAAGTGAATAATTTGTTCTTACACCTCTAGCAAAATCGCTATATTAATATAAATCAGGCTGTTACCAAAAGTAAAACACAACCACTTACGTACAAATTAATGAAGCATTGTTAGCTTCCAAGTCATAAATTGAGTAAAGCTCAGCTAGTAAAAGAAAATAAGAAGTGAATTTATTCTAATATCTTAATGAAATATTAAAAATAAGAAATTCACTTCTATTGTAATAAATACCAGATTCTATTTTCAAAGTTAAATAATTATATTTTATTTTGGCGAAAATTTTGAAGATTTTCTTCCCTTATTTTTTCCATTGATTCAGTTAATTCTTTATTCTTATATTTTCCCTCACGACATTCACCAGATACTAAACAATGCGCGGATTCTCTTCGGTCAGAAATTAAGTCATAATCCGATAAAACAAAACCATCAGCTTTATGTCGTAGTAATGCCTTAGCTGCGTCTAATTCACCTCTTACGATAGTAAGAAATAATGGAGTATAACCAAAATTATTTCTAGGATTTATTTCAGCACCTTCTTCAATTAGAAAATCAACTATCTTTGGATTATTTACCTCATGTAGAGGAGTCCAGTTGCCATCGCCTGTATAATTAACATCACTATCTTTTGCTTCGCAAAGTAACTTCACCATGTCAAAATTACTATTTCTAACTGCAAAGTGCAGCGGACTATGATATGAACAACGCCAATCACCTAATAAAATTCTAGTTTTGGCACCACTTTTTAAAAGAGCTTTTGCTCGCTCAATATCATTGCTTTTTACTGCTTTAATTAACCAATCGTAACTATCACCTTCTTCTATTTTACTTGCTTCACTATTACTTTTTTGGGATTCAGTTTCTCGCCTATTGCTTCTTAAAGATGTGCCTGAGAAAAAGTTTCTTCTTAACATGACATATACCTATTT
>BMAH01000098.1 GCA_014132615.1 Gammaproteobacteria bacterium | reverse complement strand
ATATTAAATGATTTAAATTAAATTATTAGGATGTTATTTGGATGAAATTAAACTTGTTACTCTAATTCCATTCTATTAAAGTACCCAAATAAGAAGTTGAATTAATGGAATTAATCATGAAACGATTTACACTGTGTTTTATTAGCTGCCTGGTATTTTCATCCTCTTTAGCCCAAGTGCCTGATAATAAAAGTTATAAAGACATCCCAACCAAAAGATGTGTTTTGTGTATAAAAACCCTTAAAGACGGTATTTACGCAGGTGCAGGCTTAGGCTACGACGCTTATCGTATTAAACAAAACTTAAGTGTAATGGATGTAACTGGTGTATTAGATCAAAGTAATAGTAACTTAAGTGCAAAAGGCACAGTAGGAAACCTCTTCTTAGGCTACGGTCAATACTATGATTGGTTTTATATAGCAGGTGAAATTTTTGGAAATTACAGCGACGCAGATACAAGTTTTTCTCAATTAAGTTATCAATCTGATTTTGATGTGCGCACAAGTTACGGTGCAAGTATTCTGCCTGGAATTAGATTAAGCCAAGCTGCATTGGTATACGGACGTATCGGTTATACGCGTAGTTACTTTTCTGCTAAAGAAAATATGCCGGGTGCTTTTCAACTTAACACCACAGATTGGGGAAATGGTATTCACTACGGTATTGGCATAGAAGCAGCTTTGTATAGGAATTGGAGTTTGCGTGGTGATTACACCTATACTTATTACGGTTCATTTTCCTCTTCTATCGGCACAAGTTTTCAACCGGTGAATAATCAATTTATGTTAAGCGTACTCTACCACTTTGATTATCCTTGTCCGTAATCAATTATGTGATAAATTAGTTATATGGCTTCTCCATTTTATCGAAACCGTAGGGAGACGATGAGTAATGGGTAGTAATCCTTTTAAGCCAGCTTGGTGGCTTACGAATTCGCATTTGCAAACCATATGGCCAACCTTGTGTCAAACATGTTCTAAAACCATTCAAATTCAACTTGAGCGCGAGCGCATAGAATTGCCTGACGGTGATTTCATTGATTTAGATTGGGTAGGTAAAGATAAAGAAGGTCCTATTGTTCTCATCTTGCATGGTTTTGAAGGGTCCATTGAGTCGCCTTATGCTAAACGTATGCTGCAAAAGATTGCTAATCAAGGATGGCGTGGTGCATTTATGCATTTTCGCGGGTGCAGCGGAGAACCTAATCGATTAGCGCGCGGTTATCATTCAGGTGAAACAGCGGATGTCTCTTGTGTATTAAAATATTTATTGAAACGCGAACCTAATGCAAACATAGCTGCTATTGGTTATTCATTATGCGGCAACGTTTTATTAAAATGGTTAGGCGAGACGGGAAAGAAAAACCCACTCAAGGCAGCCATTGCCATTTCAGTGCCTTTTGATTTACATACAGCATCTAAACGTA
>BMAH01000097.1 GCA_014132615.1 Gammaproteobacteria bacterium | reverse complement strand
TTTATATATTAAGTCTTTAACAGGTTGGGGGTAATTCATATAATGAATGAAGGGTTCAGTGCGGGCTGCGTAATTTGGAAATCCTGTGCGTCTAATATATTTTACTTTGTCTGGTTTAAATGGACAAATTAAACATATTAGCGCTTTAAATATTTCATCCTTTTTCTCTTCTTTCTCAAATAAACTTAATTTATCTTCTAAAATTTTTATTTCACCATTTTTAGCATAGAAAACTAGCTTTGCTACATAATCATCGGTGGCAGTCGTAAATTTATTGAAATTGTTGACCATGGCTGACCAGAAAAGTGTAAATGGAGTAGGTCGATTGATTAGCTGAGCATGAGTAGAATCTAAAAAGAGAATTTCTTTTTTTGGAGAATGGATTGAGACTTCCTTTTGCCTTTGTTTTATATCTGGAATAGTCGTTAAGATCTTTTTCCAACTTGAATCGTTTTCCACTAGCTCTCTAAAATTTCTGCTGACTCTTCTAAGAGCTAATTTTTCAAGCATAGAAGGTACAAAAGAGATGATGATAGCCATCACTTCAGCAGAGAATGGAAAATCACCGTAAGGTCTATTTTCGCGAGAATTTTCTATGATTTGAATAAGTTTTATTGCGCTTTGGTGAATAAGTTGAATCTCGGCGTTGAATTCATTGTCTAATTTTTCTATCTCATTAGCATTAAGTTCACTATAAGATTTCTGTAGGTCGGCTATGCTAGTAAGCATTTGGGTTAATGAAATACTAGGGGAAGATGTTGAGCCCTGATCATTTTCGAATGAGGCAGTTATAAGTTTTTTTTTATCTTCTAGCCTAGTTCGTTTAGTTTTGTGAGAAGAGCTTATCGTTTTTTTTATCTCTTTACCTTTTTTTCTTTTAGCATTATCCCTTGGCATGGAGCTTCCTTTTTATAGCTGTTTGAGAGTGAACAAATTCCAATGGCAGCAAACTATTAAAAGTTGCTTGATGATATGGAATTTATGATTTTAGAGATGCATAAGATATTATGCATTTAATCACATTGCAAAATGTTAATTGACGCATTCTGCATGCGGTTTATGCCTAACAACCCGTATCACATCTTTACGTTTACGTATGCGTTTTAACACCCTGGCTAAGTGTAAACGGTTGCGAACGGAAATCGTGACTTCGACATGAAAATGATGCCTATCACTTTCTTGTGCGCGTATATTTTCAATATTAGATTCTGCTTCCGAGATGGCTAGTGTTAATGAGGCTAAACTGCCGCGTCTATTAACTAAATCTACTTTTAAATCCACCGAGAAATCACCTTCAATATTGTCTTCCCAGCGTAAATGTACGTATTTTTCTGGTTGATGATGATAGGCTTCAGCAAGTGCACAATGAACCATGTGTACTTCTATTCCGTGTCCCATCTTCACTAACCCTACTATATGATCGCCAGGTATAGGCCTGCAGCATCTTGCATAAGTAATAACTAAACCTTCTGTTCCCTTAATCGTTAAAGGGTGGGCATGCTCTGTTTCATCTTCACGTTTAAGACTGTGATTAATCGATTTTGCAATTTGTTTTGCTACTAATAAAGCAGGTCTATTGCCAATACCTACCTCTTCGAATAAATGATGAATAGATTCTAAGTGCGAACTTGTTGCAATATTAGTTAAAATATCGTCGGGTATTTGATCTATCTGTAAAGCAAATGCGTATAAAGCTTTTTCAACTAACCGTTGACCTAATTCAGTAGATTCATCGCGTTGTTGTTTTTTAAGGTAGTGTTTAATTTTACTGCGTGCTTTACCCGTTACCACAAAGTTAAGCCAAGCAGCATTAGGTCTTGCACCAGGGGCA
>BMAH01000096.1 GCA_014132615.1 Gammaproteobacteria bacterium | reverse complement strand
GATAATAGACAATGATGACATCACTTAGCGTTGAAAATACATTTACATTTGAAAACATTGAAGCTTACTTCCAAGCTGCTTTAAATCAAGGTTACGATATCATTACTTGCCGCGATTACATTCATTATAAAAAAACACATTGTCAGCATAAAATCTTAGTTAATCGCGTTGACATTGATGTATCTGTTAAAAAAGCTTACAGACTAGCAAGCATATTTAATAAATTAGCGATTAAAGCTAGTTTTTTTGTTAGATTGCATGCCAATGAATACAATCCTTTTTCATTTGAAAATTACCGAATATTAAAATTCATTCGCGATTCAGGTCATGAAATTGGTTATCATTCTGAAGTCAATGATGAAGCAATGATTTGGCAAGAAACCGCAGAAAGTTGCCTTAAACGCGATTTAGATATTTTAAATAAAATGCTTAATATTAATACGGTAGGCGTTGCTAGCCACGGCGGCATGACGGGTATTAATAATTTAGACTTTTGGAAGGATAAAACACCCCAAAGCTTCGGGCTTTTATACGAAGCTTACGATACTCAACCGGATTTTGATTTATACAACCATTCTTTTTATATTTCTGATTCTTGTTGGACGTATTGGAAGTGTTATCATCACGGTAAGTTGATTAATAACGATAGACGCTCTCTGGGCGAACATGTCAACGATAATCATCCTATTATCTATTCACTCATACACCCAGAGACTTATTACGACCTACATTTTTACGAATGATTAACAAGCTTCACTAAGTATCTGACAAAACTTAGGCGCCATAGCCTGCAAGCTATAATTTTTTAGCATTTTTTCTCTGCCGGCCAAACCAAATTTTTTGCGCTTTTCTGCACTCTCTATCAGCATAAGCAAATATCTTTCCCATTCTTCGCAAGTAGAGGCGAGATAACCATTTACACCGTGCTCAACAATTTCGACATTAATACTAACGGGTGAAGCCATGATAGGTTTTGCGCAAGCCATGTATTTAATTAATTTAAAGCCGCCCTTACCCCTTTCATAAGGTTTATCAAGCAGTGGCATAATACCTATATCAATCTCATTAGTGAGATGAATTTCTTCTGTTTCTGACCAACCTTCTTTCCAATTATTGCAAATCACATCCACACCGGGTAGTTGATAGTCAGCCCCAATAACATATAAAACAATATTAGTTTTTCTAGCCACGTTAATGAGAGCAGGCTCTATATGCTTCATAGATTGAATAGTCGTGGGAGATCCTACCCACCCTATTACGATGCGATCTTTAAACGCATTACGTGCTTGTGCTGCAGGCTTATAAATATCAGCATTCACCACAGTAGGGAGTGCAGTTACACGTGTTAATCCCATGTCGTAAGCTTTAGATTTGGTATATTCATTACCCACAATGACATGCTGACTTTTATTCCAAACTTGCTTAATTTTATCTGCAAGTAAAAAACGCACTAACCTAGATTTATGTACATCGTAAGTGTGAAAAATAGCATCATCTTGATCGATGATAAAATGTTTGGGCAAAAACCATTTTTCTATAAAATAAGGTAAAAAAGGGAATAATTCACCATCCATCAATACTAAGTCAAATTTAGCCTTATTTAGCAGCAAAAATAATGCGCGTTTTAAATAGCATTTTAAGATAGGAAAATAGGAGCGCTTTTTATTAAAATATAAATT
>BMAH01000095.1 GCA_014132615.1 Gammaproteobacteria bacterium | reverse complement strand
ACCTAAACCATTATTAAAAGTTGGTAATCATTATCTTATTGAATATGCAATTTCTAATTTAAAACGTGCTGGTATCACAGATATTGTTATTAATGTTTTTTATTATGCGGAAAAAATCAAAGACGTTTTAGGCAATGGTGAATGCTACGGTGTTAATATTATTTATTCTCACGAACAAGCGCGTTTAGAAGTAGGTGGTGGATTAGTCAATGCATTGCCTTTATTAGGTAGTGAGCCTTTTTTAGCGATAAGTTCAGATGTCATTACTGATTTTCCTTTAGCGCAATTACCTAATTCCCCACAAGGATTGGCGCATTTAGTTTTAGTTGATAATCCACCCTTTCATCCTGAGGGAGATTTCGGCTTATCACAAGGTAAGTTATCAACTAGCGCTAAACCTAAATGGAATTTTGCAGGGATAGCCGTGTACAGGCCAGAATTATTTGCTCCTCATCCTGTTAGTCTTTTGCCTTGGGGTAAAATTGTTATGCCTGCTGTGGAGCAAAACCAAGTGACAGGTGAATATTATAAAGGCATATGGTATAACATAGGCACGCCAGAAGATTTACATTCCCTCAATCAACAAACCGTTAATCACCTCACTCTTTCTCTTTAATTTCTTTTTTCACATCAAGCCAGCGTGCTTTTAGCTGGCATCCATTCTTTTTAAACATTCAAGGAAATGATATGGCACTTGCTATTGTATATAGCCGAGCAGCATCGGGTATTTCTGCACCATTAGTGACAGTTGAAGCACATGTTTCAGTTGGCATGGCTGGATTTCATATTGTGGGCTTACCGGAAGCGACGGTTAAAGAAAGTCGTGATCGTATTCGCAGCGCATTTATTAATACAGAATTTGATTTTCCAAGTAGACGCGTCATGATCAATCTAGCCCCTGCCGATTTACCTAAAGAAGGCGCTAGATTTGATTTGGCGATTGCACTCGGTATTTTAGCTGCTTCTGGGCAAATCCCTGCCGATGTATTGCAGCATTATGAGTTCGTAGGCGAGCTTGCTTTATCTGGTGAATTACGTTCAGTGCGGGGTGTATTACCTGTTGCACTTAATGCGCATAAAGATAAGCGGTCTTTAATTATTCCTCATGAAAATGAACAAGAAGCCGCATTAGCAAGTAATACCACTGTTTATGCCGCTAAACATTTACTAGAAGTTTGTGCTCACCTAAAAGGTAGTTCGCTTCTGCCACGCTGCGAACTCAATTTAGAAGACATTAGTCTTGAACAAGGCGCTGATTTATCCGATGTGAAAGGCCAACCCCTTGCAAAGCGTGCGCTTGAAATTGCTGCAGCAGGTAAGCATAGTTTGTTATTAGTCGGTCCGCCTGGGACAGGTAAAACCATGTTAGCTAGTAGGCTTACTACGTTATTACCAAGACTGGATGAGCAAACGGCTATTGAGGTAGCAGCCATTGCCTCAGTCAGTGGAAATGGGTTTGACAGTAAAACTTGGCGGCAAGTGCCTTTTCGTTCGCCACATCATAGTAGTTCTAGTGTTGCCTTAGTGGGGGGTGGAAGACCGCCTAGGCCTGGCGAAATATCGTTAGCGCATCATGGTATTTTATTTTTAGATGAATTGCCTGAATTTAGTCGTCACGTGTTGGAATCGTTGCGTGAACCTTTGGAGTCGGGTCATATCACCATTTCTCGTGCTGCCTTTCAAACGCTATTCCCTGCACAATTTCAATTTATCGCTGCTATGAATCCTTGCCCCTGCGGCTTTGCTGGTAGTACTTTTCGTGAGTGCGAATGTTCGTCTGATCAAGTGAAGCGTTATCTGGGAAAAATTTCCGGACCTTTGTTAGATAGAATTGATATGCACATCACTGTTGCGCGCGTGCCGCCTGCCTTGCTCATGAAGCATGAAGTAAAAACAAAAACCAGTGCTGAAATAAGAGAGCGGGTAGTAAAGGCGAGGAGTCAACAAGAAAAGCGTCAAGGAAAATGGAATACTATGCTGACAGTGAAAGAGCTTGAGAGTTATAGTCAGGTAGATGAAGAGACAGAGCGTCTCTTGCAAAATGTAATGGCTAAATTTAATCTTTCAGCGCGGGTTTATCATAGGCTTTTAAAGGTAGCTAGGACTATTGCGGACTTAGAAGAGAGTGAGGCAGTGCTAACTGCTCATATGGTTGAGGCTTTGCAATACCGGTGCTTAGATAGGGTGAAAATGGATTAAATTGCAAAAAGGTAGCATTTTTACGATAGGTGTGTTCAATAAATGAACAATATAAGTGAGAATTCTAGCCTAATGGGTCTATACTAGAGGTTAGAGGAAAAGAAATTTAAATTAGAGAGAAGAGGAGTTTTGCATGCCGTTAACTTTTTATCCTCATTCAGACGATGCCCAAAAAGGTTCGTTAGAGGAACAAATTGAAATATTAATGGAAGCAGCAGAACGTTATAAAGCGATAGTTTTAGATGTGACTGCACACGTCCAAGAACCCGAACCCGGTAAGCGTTCTGTTCCTCGCGAATTATCGGTCGCTTATAATTGGGAAGAGATTGCAAAAGTTTTACGTGAAGTGCGCGAAGCACCCGAAATTAATAAAACTGATAAAGCACGTAAGGCACAATTGCTAACAAAATTAGCAGAAGTATATGAAGTCTTGCGTGCAGCTAAAATGTCTAAGTTAGAAGCGGTGCGTTTAGCGCTTATCGCTGAGGCAAATCAATTACGCGGGGGAGCGTCTCAAGTTGCTTAATGAGTTTCCCTGCGACGTTATTTCAATTAAACCATTGACTGAAAGCATTGCTCAATTGTGTGTGAAACCACAAACGGTTTTTACTTATGAGTCAGGTCAATATATAGAAGTGGTACACGGCGATCAAAATGCCTATCTTTCTATTGCTAATGCGCCTCACGATAATCAATTAGACTTTCATCTATTCCATGCTGCTGATAATGCAAAGGCCCAGGCTTTGTTGCAACTGGCGCAACAAAAAAAACAATGGATTATTAAGGGGCCATATGGAACATGTACAGCAAATCATTTAAATAATCGAAAGCCAGTGATTTTCTTAGCAAGAGGTACGGGATTTGCACCGATTAAAGCGGTGATTGAAACATTGCTGGCGCAACCAGCCTCTATGCCTATGTATTTATATTGGAGTGTCAAAACAAAAGCGGAATTATATTTGCTAAATGTTATTGAGGCATGGCAAAAGCAACATAAGCAATTTCATTTTTCTCCTATTTTTACAGAAGAAACAGGTTCTCATATTCCACCTAGTGTCATCTTAAAACAACACCCTGATCTCTCAAATTATCAAGTCTACGTAAGCGGCCCTAAACCTTTAGTGATGACGGCTTATCACGATTTTTCTTCCCAGGGTTTGCAGCGCGAATGGTTTTTCTCGGATGTGTTTTCATTAGATAGGTAGCCGTGATGTAAGCGCGTGCGATTGCCATCCTGCGCTACGCTCAGGATTGTAGATGTTTAGTAATTCGATGACAGAAATCGGCGCTAGCGTCAGCCCTTGTTATCAAGCTAGCGCCCAACATCGTCATTCCCGCGTGCTTTTGGCGGGGATCTCCCTGGGGCTAATTGGTTACTTC
>BMAH01000094.1 GCA_014132615.1 Gammaproteobacteria bacterium | reverse complement strand
ATTTATAATTGTTATCTGGGATAAGGCATAAATCCGTAAATAGCATCACAATATTCTCCGACACTATCCTTACAACTCAGCATGAATTCTGTAATAGGTTCACAGCCAACCATTGTCGCGCCATTTTTTTGCGCTGAGGAATTCTCTATACGAAGAGGGAATTTTATTTAACTCATTATTAACAGCATCTATCGCCAACTTAAAGGGATTATCGTTTTGTATTCCTTCGTTATTTCTTACTCTCATATTTAATTTCCTTGTAAATATTTCTAGGGAAATTATAGAGAGGGTATTTAAAAAAAGTAGGGTAGGAACTACCTAATATAGGTGATAGAAACAACAACCTTGTTATATTGAGCATGAGACCCTGTCATCCTGAGCATGAGACTTGTCATCCTGAGCGTAAGCGAAGGATCTAATTTATTTTCATTGTTAAATTAGCAGATCTTCGCTTACGCTCAGGATGACAAGTCTCATGCTAAGGAGGCGCCCATTACATTTAATTAAAATAGTTATAGCATTTACTGCAAACACAATTAGATTGGCTATCTAACGCACATCCCGTACATGACATGACACCAGCTGCTTCGCCGGAATAAGAACCTGAGAGTGTTTGCACAATAGCAGGATCTGCTTTTCCATTCCAGGAACTCGTACATTGTGCAGGTGAACTATTTTGCATGATAGTTACATTTTCATTAATGATAGGGGCTGCGTCATTTAATGCAAATGCAGAGGTAACACTGCATATAACTAATAGACTCAAACACCAAATAAGTTGTTTCATGTTAGCGCAACCTTTAATTGATCTATTTATTCTATTTTACACGACTATTACTTGGTAATTGGTTAACTCATAAAATCAGTTAGTTAGACTTATCAAACAGAGTAGTTTTGCTCTAATTAATAATTTTATTTGTATCGCTAAAATAGTCTCACCACATAAATTTACTAAGGAAGAGAAATGACTCAAATCAATTTTTCTTTAATTGGCCAAGAAAATAAAATTTTTATTAAAGTCAGTCAAAGCCCCGATAGAGCTAGATGTAGTAAAATGAAACTAGAGTATATACCCAACGACATACAAAAATTTTCCCTTAAACAAAGCAAAATGTATTACGGCGAATTATTAGCTTGGCATAAAGAATGTGCATCAGATTATGATATAGATATTGAATTAATCAAACGTTTACCTAGCATATTACAAAACATGTACTACGGAGTTGACAAAGATATTATAAATAAATTTTGTGTGGGTAAAGAATCAAACTCTCACAACTCAACTTGTCAAACATTTCTATTTGAATTACCCACTATTCCTCATATTGCACTATTACAACTGGGCTACATAAGTTTTATCTTTACCGTTTTTTTAAATCAAAATAGTCATCTTATAAAATCGACACTCATGAATAAGCATTTTACTGATGCAATACTGTCTGATGATTGCTCAGAATCAGTAGACAGTTTTAAAACCCTGCTCGATAAAATTTTAAATTTAATTGACCAACAAGAAAATTATCAAGCCACTAAACAAGCAATATTATCTATAAACAAAGATTATCATCATATTCCATTTATTAGTCTATTAAATGCAAAAAATCTTGATGAAAACCTGTATAAAAAAATGGGTCAACTTGCCCTAAATTGCTCAATTCCACTAAAAAAACGTATTATTAAAATTCTTACAAC
>BMAH01000093.1 GCA_014132615.1 Gammaproteobacteria bacterium | reverse complement strand
CATCTAACATGAGCCATCTAGCCTATTCTGATCCGACTCAGCTCCTGCATCGTCGTTTTGAAGACATTGCTGAAAATTATAAAAATAAAATAGCGTTACTAGTCTTTGATAGTAAAGGAGAAGTCGTTCAGCAAATTAGTTATCAAGCGTTGAATAAAAAAATTAATCAATTAGCTTATTATTAACAGCAAAAATACAATGTAAAAAAAGGTGATTTAATAGCATTACCGATTAGAGAAGATGCCACTCTTTTTATCATTCAAGTTTTTGCGATTTGGAAATGCGCAGCAGCCTACCTTCCAGTAGATATGAATCAAGATATGGCTCAACGCCATTCTATTTTACAAGACGCCATCAATAATGCTCAGCCCACTTTTATTTTGAGTAATGAACGGTTACCTGTTAATTGCCGTATTATTCCGCTACCTAATGAGGAAGCGCTAACTACTTTTCCTACTTCCAATCCTCAAAGTAGTGAGACAGCTACTTCAGATGATTTGGCTTATATTATTTGCACATCAGGCAGCACTGGCCGGCCAAAAGCGGTGGAAATTTGCCATCGTGGTCTACCTTATTGTATTAAATCGTTACAAAAAACATTAGAAGTAACTCATGAATCTTGTGTGGCTCAAATGGCCTCTGTCGCCTTTGATGCAAGCCTTTCTGAAATAGGAATCGCTTTATGCCAAGGCGCTACGTTAAGTTTAATACCTCCTTTTGCATCACAAAAAATAATAAAAAAGATTTTTAACTATCACCCTATTCCTGTCACACAAGCTATCTTTGTTCCATCCCGTTTACTAGGTTTTAAACCAAACGATTTTAATGCCATTAAGACCATCACCGTTGTTGGTAGTACGTTTGAAAAAGAATTAATACTACCTTGGTTTCATCATATAAATACTAGAGGTGAAAGAGTAAAAATCGTTAATGGCTACGGCCCTACTGAAACAACGATTGCGACTTCACTAGGAGTATTTAATGGCGACAAAATACATGCAGGTCAACCTATTGAAGGTTTGGAATTACATATTATTGAGAATCAAATTGTTGTAAGTGGTATAGGTTTAGCTAGAGGTTATAGAAATAATGAGGAAGCCAATGCAAAATTTATCACTATCTCTCATCCAAAAACAATGCAGCCTATCCGAGCGTACTTGACAGGCGATTATGGATGTTTAGATGAAGAAGGAAATTTGATTATTGAAGGACGCATAGATAGACAGTTTAAATTGCGAGAAAAACGCCTGTCCTTGGATTTTATTGAAAATTGCATAAAGGGTTTTACCGATAAAGTTAAAAATGCGGCAGTCATAGGGGTAAAATTAGAGGCTGATAGCTATTTAGTTGCTTTTATAGAGTGGAAGGAAAAGCTGCAAGAAAGTTCTGTAGAATTAAAAAACGCACTTTGGAATTATTTAGAGAAAACTCAAGGGCTAAAGGTTGCTGAAATACCTAGAATTTTAATTGAAACAGAAATTCCTTTAAGCAGTGTAAGTGGAAAAATAAACTATAATAAATTGAAATCAATTCCTATTAAATTCCCCTATACAGACTCAACAGCTTACCCTGATTCACCGCTTACTTTTACGGAGGAAATATTAGCGAGCATTTGGAAAAAAGCACTGGGTCATGTCCTTAATGAGGATTATAAGATTCACCCGTTTGATAATTTTTTATGTTTAGGGGGAAGCTCGTTAAGTGCGATGGAAATTGGGCAAGCTATTCAGGAAAACACGTCTTTTCCTTTTTCTAGCAAATACCGTTTAACTGATATCTATCAACTAAGCCATCTTAGAAGTATGGCAAGAAGAATTTCACTGGAACCCTTAACTTTGCTGCAGAAGGGTAAAAAATCTCACTTACCATTATTTTTTATTCACTCATTATTTGGTGATTCAAGATCAGAATATCACCCTGTTCTGTCTCAGCTTCAAAATCCTTGTTATGGTTTTACTGCTTATGGCTTATTACAAGAAGACAATTTAGATGCTGACCTTGAACAATTAGCTGCTGATTATGTTAATACGTTAATTTTAGAAGAAAAAATACAATTAAATAAGCCAATAGTACTAATAGGATGGTCGTCTGGAGGAATTGCTGCCTATTGCATGGCGCAACAACTACAAAATAAAGGTTTTTCGCCTAGAGTAATAT
>BMAH01000092.1 GCA_014132615.1 Gammaproteobacteria bacterium | reverse complement strand
CACCTACTCTAAGCGATTTAGAAGATTTATTGCAGCTGCAGTCCAATCCTCACGTGATGAAATACATCGATAAAGGTGTGCGTGATAAAGAGCAAGTTTTATTGCGTTTAAATAAAGCTATAGAACATTATAAAAAGCATGGTTTTAGTTTAGGTAGTGTGTATCAAAAAGCAGATAAGAAGTTTGTAGGGAGAGCCGGTTTAATTCATCTTGCTTATGATGATACTCAACCTGAAGTAGAGCTGGGTTATGCACTTTTACCCGAAGTATGGAATAAGGGTTATGCAACCGAATTAGCACAATCTCTAATTAATTGGGGATTTGAACATTTAACCGTTAATCAATTAGTGGGTATTACGCATCTAGAAAACCTTGCATCTCAACGTGTATTGCAAAAATGTGGTATGACATTGTTAAAAAATACGCATTACTGGGATAAAGAAGTGAAAATGTATAATATTTTAAAAAAAGCGAGTAAATAAAAGTTTTGCTACATCACCAAGGAGAAGGACGAACTACTTCTTCCTCTGAATCATTTTCCTCTTCTTGTGTTTTGGTAAATAGACTGTTTTTGCTAAGTTTAGCTTGCTTTTTTTCATCACGTATTTGTTTTCTATCAATATAATCATTCCTTGATTTGCTCTCCTCCCGCATTTCAAAAGTATAAAAGCGATCTAAAATAGTAGTATCAGGATTAATGTCAATGCAGTATTTGGGAATTTCAATAAACGTTTGAAGAGGGCCAATGGAAGCACCAATTTTAGCTCCCTTATAAGCACCGTGTAAGGGAGCGAGAAAAAATATAATAGGTGCTGCGCCTAATTCTAATATAAGTTCCCCTCGAGGGGATCCACTTTCTGCTGAATAGGATGATTTACACCTTGGTATGATGTGAATCATATCAGAAGTAAACTTAGCGGCTGTTTTAACGGACCCAAATGGAATACCTAAATGTAAACCAATGATTGCCCCTGTTGTTGCGCTAGCTTTCCTGCTAACCCATTGAAGTCTAGCTTGCTTAGTTGAATTTGATGTTCTGCCTGCACTCACAGCTAATTTCCTTATTGATACAACTTAGGCAAGATAATTTCCTATTTCTTTGGGTGCAAGTCAATAACATATGAATACTACATCATTATGAACATTACAGTGCCTGTTATCCCTAGCGTTAAAAGACTTATCATTCTGAACATTACTGCATTTGTCATCTTGAGTGTAACGAAGGATCTATTAAATGATGTTGTTCGTTGAGAAAAGAGGATCCTTCGTTGCACTCAGGATGACAAATGCACTCAGGATAAGAAATCCTTGTGCTCAGAATTGCCAGGATAATATTAACTACAGTTATAAGCGCTCAGCAAATTATCAATAGCATTACTTACGCTTAAAACTTTTCAATAATTTTCCCAGCGGCCAAGTATTAATAACGTCGTCTGCTTCAATCCAAGCTCTACGTGCTTGCGCAATGCCAAATTGCATATAACCTAATTCGTGTAATCCATGCGCATCACTAGAAATAGAAAGTTTTACGCCCAGCGTCTTAGCCATGCTGCAGTAAGTATCTTTTAAATCTAAGCGGGCAGGTTGTGAATTTAGCTCTAAAAAACAGCCGCGCTCTTTAGCTGCCTGCATGATTTTTTCAATATTAACTGGATAAGGAGGTCGGCCTGGAATAAGACGGCCAGTAGG
>BMAH01000091.1 GCA_014132615.1 Gammaproteobacteria bacterium | reverse complement strand
AATTAGATGATTTAATGGCGGTGATCGATTGGGTGCAGCAACAAGGAATAAAAAATGAAATTTGGTTAGGCGGATTTTCATTTGGTGCTTATATTGCAGCAAAAGCGGCAACCCGTCTTCCTATTACGCAACTCGTTACCATTGCGCCACCTGTTGAAAATTTTTCTATGACTAATTTGGCGCCTATTATGTGTCCATGGGTTTTAGTGCAAGGAAATAAAGATGAGGTGGTGCCAGCAGACAAAGTGCTAGCTTGGGCAGATAGCAGAGAACCAAAACCCCTCATTATTGAGTTCCCTGAAGCAGGCCATTTTTTTCATGGCCTGCTAGGAGAGTTACGTTCTCGATTAACGGAAGTGTTGAGCTAGCAAGGTTTATTTTTTATTTTTTTTACTACTGCTGTGATCGGGAATCTCTTCACCTTCCGTTGCTGCATCTTTATCACGAGCAATAGTCTTTTCCTTGGTCTCGTAAATACGTTTACCTATTGTTTGAGTAAAGGCATGTTGGTATTTACCAGAACCTTGTTTAACTTGCTCATCAAACTTTTTAATATCCATTTGAGGTGTTTTTTGCTCTTTAAGGTAATGCAATTTATCACTTTCAAATTGACGTAATCTTTGCTCAGTTACTTTATATTTAAAACCATATTCGCTAGCATCAGCAGTCAACCCGTTAGCATGCGCAGCTAATATAATAGCTTTAGCGGTTTGGTTAGAAAATCCAGGGTTAATATAAAGTTCTTTATTATGTCTCTCTTCATGAGGACGGGCGTGTAAAAATTCTTTAACAAATAAGTCAGCCATGAAAGCTAGTTTTCTTTCATCAAATTTACCTATTAAATGTAATTCCGCTTTGTAATAGGTTGGAGTGGCCTGCCTGTGTACAGTAATAGCAGTTGATTTGTCACTGCCTTTTCCAAGTTCATATAGACGTACACTAGCTTGTTTTGCGGGTGAGCTGATGACTTTGGTTTTATTGATTTCTAGTGGTTCACCCATGGCAGCTGCATGTTTGGTTAAAATCGCACCTGATTCAAGAGGAGTAGTTAAAGACGAAGATTGAAGTTTATATTGTTCAATTTGTGCTTCCACCATTTTGTCTAAAACGGCCTTATATTCTGCAGGATTACCGTCAGGGGCTTCTAACAAAGCAGCTTCTTTCCCATAATAAACCACTTCAGTCGGGTTGCCAGCAGCATCAAAATTAGGTAAGCCTGTTTTTAATGTTTGAATCATGTTTTCAATTCTAGTGATGAGGGCTTTTACCTCTTGAGATTGATCATCATAAGTTTCATTTAAAGGTAGACCATCTTCACTGGAATAATTTTGCTTATTGGTTTCTAAATCTTGTAAGTAATCTTCAAAATCACTTTTATTTTTTTCCCAATCACGATGGAATCTTTCTACATCTGTTTTGTCATAAGCTCTTGT
>BMAH01000090.1 GCA_014132615.1 Gammaproteobacteria bacterium | reverse complement strand
GATAAATTTTATCTGTCTATTTCATTCCTGGAAAAGTGGTTAGCAATACATTATTATCCTCAAGCAAGCATATTCCCCTACTGCTAATATTTTTGTTGATATAAACAATAACTGCAGTTTTATTGGGTTTAGCTAAACTTATTTTCTTATGTGCATTACAACAAAATCAAAGCATAGAAAAGGAACACAGTTTATGTTAGCAAGATTTTTAACAGATATTGAAGAATTTGTCGAACGAGAGCACCAAATAGTTGAGGGTAAAAAGTTATTGACTAATTTTTTATTTACCCGGTTTAATTTAAATCCAGTGCGTGATTCTATTCAATTTCTTGATGATTCTGAGAAAGGTTGCTGTCTTCAAATCGACACCCCTTTACCATCCTATCTTGATAATCTCAGAGTGTTCAATACTGTTAATTCCACTTCAAAAATAATACAAATACAGCCTCTTAACGCAGAGACTTTGAAAAATAAGATTGAAGAGCCATTTAAAGCCTATTTACAAAAATTAAAAGAGACAAAAAACCCAATCTATCTAGATTATCAAACTCAATCTAGGCTGGTTTTTGAAGAAAGAGAAAAAAATCAAACGCTAAGAAAAGATGTGCTTGTAGAAGATAGGAAAGTAATAACTGAAGGTAAAGATCAAACTTTATTTGGTAAGGCAACCGTTCCTGGAACTATGGCTTTAACCACATCAGCTCCCGATACTTATCCCCTTTCTAAAGTAGCAACCTGACATTAATAGATAAAACTTAGCAGGCAGAGAATATTCCCTGCCTATTTCATTCTTACTTAGAAGAATTTATCTAGTTCAGCTATAATCTTCAGCGTGCCGCTTTATACTCTAGGAATTGTTATATGATAAAAAGCATGGATAGCCACGTGTTATTATCCCCCAGCAAACGCATTTCGCTACCTTCTGGTGATGTGTTGCGTGGCGTTAAAACAACAGATGCCGGTTTTATTGGATTTGGCGAAGCTTATTTTTCTTATATTCATTACCAAGAAGTCAAAGCCTGGAAATTGCACAAGCGTTACACTGCCAATTACACTTGTCCCCTTGGTCAAATCAAAATAGTTATTTTAAAATCTTTAGCTTCTGGCCAACCCGATTTTGCTGATGCTCAAGAATTTATCCTTTCCGAAGAAAGCAGCAATTATCAGCGCCTCACTATCCCACCTGGTGTGTGGTATGGATTTAAAGGTTTAGCGCAACCCTCAAGTTTAATTTTTAGCTTATTAAGCGGCGAACATTCACCTGATGAACAAGAAAGTTTTGATTTCCAACAAAGTGCTTATAACTGGGAGTAACTCTCTCTCATGATTAAATTATCTAAATGCCATGTGGGCGATGAAGAATTACAATCCATACAACAAGTGCTTGCTGCTGCTTATCTCGGTATGGGTAAACAGGTTTTCGATTTTGAAGCAGAGATAAAAGCGTATCTAGGAACTGAAAAAGAAGTTATTTGTGTCAATTCGGGCACGGCCGCTTTACATTTAGCCCTAGCCTGTTTAGATATTGGCCTTGGCGATGAAGTTATTATTCCAACGCTTACGTTTGCAGCTTGTTTTCAAGCAGTGACCGCAGTGGGTGCTAAACCCATTGCTTGTGATGTGAGAGAAGATACGTTATCCATTGATTTAGCTTCTGCCAACAAGTTATTAAGTCCCAAAACTAAAGCTATTATGCCAGTGCATTATGCTAGCCATGTTGAATCCATAGAAACTATTTATGATTTTGCTAATGCACATCAATTAAGAGTCATAGAAGATGCTGCTCACGCCTTTGGCAGTTATTACAAGCAATCATTAGTGGGATGTCAGGGTGATGTAGTGTGTTTTAGTTTTGACGGCATCAAAAATATTACTTGCGGTGAAGGTGGTGCTATTCTTACTAGCGATACTAAGCTAATTGAACGCTTGCGCGATGCACGTTTATTAGCAGTAGAAAAAGATTATCTCAAACGCAAAGCAGGTCAACGCAGTTGGGAATTTGATATTGTGCACCAAGGTTTTCGCTATCACATGAGTGATATTATGGCAGCTATTGGCCGCTCACAATTACGAAAAATTGAGGAATTTAGAAAAAAACGTAAAGAAATAGTTGCGTGTTATTTAAGCGAATTAGCTAATTTACCGGAATTGAGTTTTTTATCGCTCAATTACGAAGATATCATGCCGCATATTTTTGTCGTGCGCATAGCGAATAACAAACGTGATGCCTTACGCGCTTATTTAAATCAGCATGATATTGAAGTAGGTATTCACTATAAACCTAATCATTTATTAAGCCGCCATAAAACAATTTACCGTTTAGAAACAGCAGAAAAAGCATATGAACAAATTTTAACGCTGCCCTTGCATGTTGGTTTAACTCAAGATGAACAAAATAAAGTCATCGCTAAAGTTAAAGAGTTTTTCCATGCCTAAAGTGTCTGTGTTAATGAATTGTTTAAATGGCGAAAAATATGTAAAGCAAGCGATAGATAGTGTGTATGCACAAACACATAGCGATTGGGAAATTATTTTTATAGATAATGCTTCCACCGATAATACTGAACATATTGCCAAATCTTACGACAATCGTCTTAAATATTACCGTAATGAACAAACCCTGCCTTTGTACCATGCTAGAAACATAGGATTGCAGCATGTTACAGGCGATTTTTTGGCATTTTTAGACGTAGATGATACTTGGGTGCCGGATAAATTAACCCAACAATTAACTGTCATGCAAACTTTTCCTCATGTTTATTTAACCTGTGCTGGTTTTTTTAGACAAGAAAAGATGGGCAAATTAACTAAGCACCTGTTACGCAAATCACATTTTTTATCTTTCCACTACGCTCTAGACCGTTATCCTATTAATATTGCGACCGTATTAATTCGCTTAAATCATTATTCAAAACCCATTGTAAAGTTTGAACCTAGTTTAAATTTAACAGGGGATTATGAACTTTTCATGAAAATAATTTATCAATTTTCTGCCTATTATTTAGCACAACCACTTGCCACTTATCGTTTACATGAAAAG
>BMAH01000089.1 GCA_014132615.1 Gammaproteobacteria bacterium | reverse complement strand
TACAAAATGTTATATTAGCTAATGAAAAACCAGATATACTGCAATCTTTTATTAATCACTGGGCGGCTAAGACAGAAGAAAGTGAGGAAGAACCCGAAAATTCATTGACTAATTTTCGACCCTAGCGGGGTAGCTAAGATTAAGTCCATTGATTTAAAAAGTAATTAGCGAATAAATATAGTCATTTTTTTAAATGGATAAAACATATATTTAATAGTATCTTTTAATTAACTTTTTAAATCTCTGTTGGGAATAGGTAACATGAATGATAATCATAAAAAAATATGCCTTGTCACGGGAGCGAATTCTGGTGTTGGTAAAGAAATTTCAATAGGACTAGCTGAATCTGGCGCACACGTCATTATGGTTTGTCGCGATTTCAACAAAGGACAAGCCGCATTAGAAGAAATTAAAAAAGTTTCTGGTTCGCAAACGATTGATCTTTTAATAGCAGATTTGTCTTCGCAAGAAAGCATTCAAATTCTTTCTAAACAAATTTACGCAACTTATCCAAGGTTGGATGTACTTATTAATAATGCAGGCGCTGTTTTATACAAAAAAACCCTTTCTTCAGAAGGGATTGAGATGACTTTAGCAACAAATTATTTAGGCCCTCTTAGACTTACCCTTGCATTACAACGTTTATTAGAAAAAAGCGTTCCCTCTCGCATTATTAACATATCCTCTGATATTCATAAATGGGCTAAGCTAGATTTAGCTGACCTTCAGTATGAACGTCGAAAATACCAATTTATGAAAGCCTATGCACAATCCAAATTATTATTGAATATTATAACATTTGATTTAGCCAACAAGTTTAAGGATAGAGGCATCACCGTCAATGCTGTTCATCCTGGCGCAGTGAAAACGGCACTGGGTAGCGACAATGCTCATAGTAACATTTTAAAATTGATTGATAAATTAATTAAATTTTTCTTTCTAACTCCTCAAAAAGCAGCAAAGCCAATACTTGATTTAGCTCTATCGCCTAAACTTCACGATGTAACAGGAAAATATTTTGTAAAGGGTAAAGCGGTACAACCAAGTCTAGCTAGTTGTGATTTGATGCTTGCAGAAAGGGTAAGGACTGTAACTAAGCGATGGGTAATAATAAGTTAAATTAAATCTTTGATTGGTTATAATAAGCATGGATCATAAATGCAATCGGTTTTTCAATAGCCATTTGTCGGTTATGCTAATTATCTTAGACTTATACTATTAAACCAAAGATGTGTTTGATATGTTAAGGCTTTGCATGATTACAAAGCCCAAACATAAGCCATTTTAAATTTTAAATCTTGCACTTGTAAATTCCGTATCTTTTGATGTCCTTTCTGGTTCAGATGTATTTGTTCCAGTTGATATGTTTTTACTTTGTATATAATCGGAATCGCCTACACTTTTACTTTTCTTATAAGCATATCTTGCTGCTGCAATACTAGCGCCAGCGAAAACGGTATCTCTAATTACGCCAAATTTTCTTGAGTTTGACATTTTTGCTTCCTCTTTAATTGATTAAGTAATTTGTTCTACACTAAGAAAATATCAAAGTTAGCGTAGCAAATGATTGCTAATTTTATTTTAAAAGTGGCTATAATTAGCATGATATTTCTTAAATATTTATTTTTTTAGAATTTAATGCTAATATAATAACATTAAATAAAATTTTTAATTAAATATGGATAAAAT
>BMAH01000088.1 GCA_014132615.1 Gammaproteobacteria bacterium | reverse complement strand
GCATAAGCAATGTCTGCCTTTTCTTTAGTAGACACGGTGCCAATGACGCGCGCACCCAAATGTTTTAACCATTGTACTAAGAGTAAGCCCACGCCCCCTGCCGCAGCATGAACTAATACAGTTGTTCCAGGTTCTATAGGATAAAAATCATTAACTAGATAATGCGCTGTCATCCCTTGCAAAGGAAAGGCAGCACCTTGTTCAAACGTGATTTCATTAGGCAGCAAAATGAGTTGCAAAGCTTTCACTATATTAAATTCAGCGTAAGAACCATTATCGCTTAAGTAGGCAACTCTATCGCCAGGTTTTACATGCGTCACTCCAGGACCAACGGCCTCTACAATCCCTGCTGCTTCTCGCCCTGGGATAAAAGGAGTGGGGGTGGGATAGCGCCCACTGCGTTGGTAAATATCTATAAAATTTAAGCCGGCTGCTTTAACGCGAATTAATGTCTCACCTGCTTTGGGTGTAGGGATAGGTAATTCTTCCATTTTTAATACGTTAGCATCGCCTGCTTCATGTATCTGAATAACTTTCATATCCACCTCCATTTTCATAGGCAAGAGTTTATGCGTATGCTAATGATTTTGCTATACTAAGTTAAACCAAAGGATTGGAGCAGATTATGTTTGAAACAAAATACCAACCATTAGCACCGCGTAAAAAATTTTTTCTGCGTCTCTTTTTAACTTTCTTAATCGGCGCTTGTATTATTGCTACAGCAGTTCTTATAGGGACTGTGGGTTACAGATTAACTGAACATCTTGAATGGATAGATGCTTTTGTTAATGCGTCTTTAACTTTATCCACCATGGGAATGTCAACCCCTCCTACTACGCATGCGGGTAAACTTTTTTCAGCTTTTTATGCGCTTTTTAGCGGCTTAATGTTTGTCACTATTATGGGTGTTATTTTTTCACCCGTTGTTCATCGTTGTATCCATAGATTCCATTTGGAATACGATAACTCTAGACGTCGCTAATGTAAGCTGTTTTTGCTATAATTGCCGCATCTTTATTCTTTGTATGAAGTGTTATGACTATAGAATCGCGCAAGCAACGCCTACATCAAAAAACTGTGTTTATATCTTGTGTCGTTCCTGTTTTTAA
>BMAH01000087.1 GCA_014132615.1 Gammaproteobacteria bacterium | reverse complement strand
GGTATAGAGTATATAAATTCTGCAAGTTATTTAATTGAATGTAGCCCGCCAAATTCCAAGGGATTTTATGGTTCATGGACAGCCATAGGTATAAGCGGTGGCTATTTATTAGCCTCGATAATCTCATTAACTGTGATGAACCTCATTAAGGATATAGGCGTGCCGGATATAATAGATGAACAACGGCGCTGTTTTTTGCGTCGTGCGACAACAGCTGTAGGCGGTATAGGCTTAGCAGCAGCTTCTGTCCCGTTTTTTTCTTATTGGATGCCAAGCGCAGATACTGAGGCGGCTGCAGCTCCGATTAGAATTGACATAAGTTCGCTGAAACCAAGACAGCAGTTAACTGTGCCTTGGCGTGGAATGCCTATTTGGGTCATTTCACGTGATGATGAAATGCTAAGCACTCTCTCAAAAATCACTAACACATTACGAGATCCTTTAAGCGAGCAAGACCAGCAACCTGCGTATTGCAAGAATATTAATCGATCTATTAAGCCCAATATTTTAGTCGCTATTGGTATTTGTACACATTTAGGTTGTGTTCCAACATATAGACCGGATGTGGCCAGTGTCGATCCTGAATGGTTAGGCGGTTTTTACTGTCCCTGCCATGGCTCAAAGTATGATTTGTCTGGTCGTGTATATAAAGATGTACCGGCACCACTCAATTTGAAAATTCCTCGTCATATGTATGTAAGTGACACAGAAATTGTAGTCGGTGAAGACAAAGACGGCGTCCAAGGCGCAATTTCGATTAGTTAAGCAAGGAAGAGGAGTTAAAAATAAATAATGACTGACCAAGCTTCGAATAATAAAAGCGGCTTTATGGGATGGATTGATAAGCGATATCCATGGACTGATTTTTGGAAAAAACATTTAAGTGAATATTATGCGCCGCGTAATTTTAACTTTTGGTATTTCTTTGGTTCATTTTCATTACTCGTGTTTGCAAGCCAAATTATTAGTGGTATTTGGTTAGTGATGGAATATACCCCAACAGCAGATGGCTCATTCCCTTCTGTACAGCATATCATGCGCGAGGTGCGTTACGGCTGGTTACTAAGGTTTATGCATACGACGGGTGCATCTGCCTTTTTTGTCGTTGTGTATTTGCACATGTATAGAGGATTGATATACGGATCATATAAAAAGCCACGCGAATTAGTCTGGCTAGTAGGTATGGTCATTTATCTAATGCTGTTGATGGAAGCATTTACGGGTTACGTACTTCCTTGGGGGCAAATGTCTTATTGGGGTGCGGCGGTTATCACTTCATTCGCTAGCGCTATTCCCTATTTAGGCGACGTACTCTTGATTTGGTTACGCGGTGACTTTAATGTGTCAGGCGTTACCTTGCATCGCTTCTTCTCCTTGCACGTTATTGCTATCCCTCTATTGTTATGCGTCATGATATTTGTGCATTTAGTAGCCTTACATCATGTGGGCTCTAACAATCCAGATGGCATAGAAATTAAAGATAAGAAGAATGAAAAAGGTATTCCACTTGATGGCATTCCTTTCCATCCTTATTACACAGTGAAGGATTTAGTCGGTGTAGTCGTTTTCTTAATGGTATTTTGCTATATCATGTTCTTTATGCCTAAGATGGGTGGTTTATTCCTAGAACCTGATAACTTTATCCCGGCAAACCCCATGGTTACGCCACCTGAAATTTCTCCTGTGTGGTATATGACGCCGTTTTACGCCATGTTGCGTGCGGTTCCTAATAAGCTATTTGGTGTAATCACCATGGCTGCAGCCATCGCATTGATGTTTGTACTTCCATGGTTAGATAGAAGCCGCGTACGGTCTATTCGTTACAAAGGCAAACTATCTAAAATTGCAATCACCGTATTCGTTGTCTGTTTTATTGGCTTAGGTTATTTAGGCCACGAAGCAGTATCACCAATACGTACATTGCTATCACGTTTATTTACGCTAGGTTATTTCGGTTTCTTCTTATTGATGCCGTTTTATACCGCTTATGAGTCAACTAAACCTTTACCAGAACGGGTCACAGGATGATGATGCGTCATATATTAGCCATCTTATTAATCACATTTTCAACCCAAGTGTGGGCTGAAGAAGGTACGGTAACTGGATTGCAATTAGCAGAAGCACCTATTCACCGCGCTGATATGGAATCCATAAAGCGCGGCGCTAAGTTCTTTGCTACTAACTGCATGAGCTGCCATACCATGGTGTACTTGCGTTATGACAAATTGGCACAAGAGGCAGGCATTACTATTGATAAAATGCCTATCAATGTGAAAACTTGGCCATATGGAGTCACTCCTCCTGACTTATCGTTAGAAGCAGATATCAGAGGCGCTGATTGGATATACACTTATTTACACAGTTTTTATCAAGATGCAGAGCGTCCTACTGGTGTAAATAATTTGTTAGTTCCAAACACGGCTATGCCAAATATTGTTGGTCCTTATCAAGGCGAACAAGTATTGGTTAAAGACCCTACTCCCGATTTGCTGGGCCATATACGCTGGTATGATGCAGTCAAACTTACCAAGCAAGGCACCATGACACCTGAACAGTTTGATGAAACTATTGCTGATTTAGTTAATTTCTTAGCTTATTCGGCTGAACCTTTTCATGCTGAACAGCGTAACATTGGTTTCTGGGTGTTAATATTCTTAGCTGTTTTATTAGTCATGATGTATTTCTTGAAAAAAGAATACTGGAAGGATGTTAAAAAACATAAAGACGAGCAATAATAAGGTAATTAAATAGGATTACCTTCATTGCTAACAGCTAAGCTATGGATTTACTTAGTTCTAGTCACATGCGCCGCGTTTGCGGCGTATGTATTTAATAAAGATCCCCATGCGTATTGGATAATTTGGTCTGCTTTAAGCTTAGCTATACTCCCGCGTTCACTTTCATTGAAAAAACAAATCTGGATTATACTGCTAGTTGGTTTGGGATTGGCAGGTGCTGTTGCAATAAATGGACTAGTAAATTATTCATTTATCCTTCTTTGTACTTATCTATTTATTTTATTAATCGCTACAACTTACTCTAGCTTAATTTACGATCAATGCGACCTAGCCTTGTTTGTTATTACTTTATTTGCACTGATAGCCTCATTTTTATTAGATGGCTGGTCTGCTAGTTTAAATAGCGCTCTTTATATCTTAGCGGGTATGTTAATCGCCTTAATAGCGAAAATTGTTTACCTACCCTATGCTAAACGAGATGAAAAACGCTTTCTTCTCAATGAATCCATACAGTATTTAGTTCAATTAAATACAGATATTTTTGCGTGCCTCTTAGAGCCCGAATACGCAGATTATAAATATTTGTACGAGCGCAGATTGCATATAAAACGTGATCAATGTTTAACATTATTAACTCAGCTTAATGCGTTAATTGAGCAAAATGAAATGCCTGATTCTTCACCCTTTGTGCAATTAGCTAATAAGCTAAGTTTATTTTATGAAATGATGCTCGATTATTCTCAACTGAGATTTAGAGTGACAGATTTAGCGACACTCTCTCTTTGTCAGCCTGAACTGCAAGGGATTAAAGAAGAAATTAATAATGCATTAAATGCAGTTTACACTTTGTTAACACGTAAGCAGCCTAAAATTTATGCTTCCAACTTGTCAGAAAAATTAACTTTTCTTGAGAGAAACTTTGAACAAGTAGTGAAAGTTGCGGCTCCTGATCCATTAGTATTTTTACTCTTCATTGCAACCATTAAGTCATTCTATGAAGAATGGGAGCATTTAAGTGAAACAGTGTTAAAAGCGGAATTAATTTTACGATGAGATTATTAAACTCATTTACATTTCGTCATTGCAGTTGTGTGGTGTTTGCTACATTACTTGCCTTACTAATCACCCACTATTTTTCATATAGTGGTGAATATTGGTTAGTGTTAAGCGCATTTTTAGTAAGCCAAACTACGCGTGGAACCCCTTTACGCCAAGGTTTAATTTATTTTTTATTAATTA
>BMAH01000086.1 GCA_014132615.1 Gammaproteobacteria bacterium | reverse complement strand
GCATAGGTAAGTGAGGCTTGGAACTGTCGTTACCTTGAATTTTAATTAATGCTCTTCTTTTATCACCCTTGATATGAGGTACAATTCATGAGTGTTCTTTTTTTCCTCGAATGCTGTTAATATTAAACTTCATTTTACAAGGAGAGAAAATGAATAAAAAAATGGTAGCGGCTTGTATACTAGCTGCGTCTCAGGTTTCTATTGTAATGGCAGATACCTATCATGTGCCAGCCACACCAGAAACAACCACACTAGGGCTTTTCACTCTTAATAAGCCACCTGTTATAAAAGTTCATTCAGGCGACATTGTTTCACTCGAAACATGGAATAGCTGCTTGCATGAAATGGTTTATAATAAAACAACGCCAGCAGGCGTGGCAAAGTTTTATGCCGAACATGGTATTCAAGCAAGACGCGGCATGCATACTCTTACCGGGCCGGTTTATATTGAGGGAGCAGAGCCTGGCGATGTATTAGAAATTCGTATTTTAAAAATTGAATTGAATGATTTCGGGTATAATTTCCTTAGTCCGACAGCAGGAATTTTATCAGAATTTACCAAGCCGCAAATTAAATATTTTAAGTTTGATAAAACGCACAATACCACTGAGTTCACAAAAGGGGTTTGCTTACAACTTAAACCTTTCCCAGGAATCATCGCTGTAGCGCCCCCTAACGATTGGCCAAATGGATGGCCTGTTAAAATAAATACCAAGGCGGCACAACCGGTCAGTGGCGAGTTTAATTCTGTGCCACCAGGACCATTCGGCGGTAATTTAGATGAACCAGAAATGCAGATGGGTTCCATTCTTTTTCTTCCTGTTTTCCAGAAAGGAGCGTTAGTCTGGACAGGTGATTCGCACGCTATGCAAAGTAATGGTGAAATTGATGTAACAGCCTTGGAGACGTCATATAAAGGGATTACATTACAGTTTATTGTCAGAAAAGATCTTAAAGCAGCAGGTGTATTTGATAAGACTAAGCGAAAGGGCGGGGATGCTTTTACTTGGCCAATCACAGAAACATCAACTCATTGGATTATATCCGGTTTAAATGTGGATCTGTTTGAGGCAATGAAGCTAGCATCTAGAAATGCTATTGACTTTTTAGTACGCACACAAGGATTTACCCCTCAAGAAAGTTACCAATTCTTGAGTATGGTAGGTGATTTCAAAATTGCTGAAGCAGTCAATGAAATTCAACATGTCGCCGTGCATCTTCCTAAAGATGTTTTCAAGATAAAGGGTAAAAAAACCACTTTATGCGCGGAAGATACTTTTCCTTTAACAGCACCAAAAATCAATCCAAATCCCATATGTGTGCCACAAGAGGGATTAATCATTAAGTAACTAAATGAAGAGAAATATGAATAAAGTCGTATTGTTTTTTTTCTCACTCTTATTTGCAAGTGTGGTATTTGCCCATAGTTTTGTGTTGAATAATCAGGTGGCAAATTCTCCTGACAATAATAAATTCAGATTTGCAATTCAATGGGCAAGCTCTGATAAGGAAGTGAAAGAATATAATACTAGAATAAAACAAGGTGAGAAATTAAATCCTCGTTCACTACAAATCCTAGCACGCGTAGGGAAGATTAAGGTAGCTATCCCTAAGAATATGGAATACTTCCGTGTGCTAGTATGGTCAAAGGATAAGGGGAAACAGCCAGATTTACTAACCAATTGGGTTGATATTATTCCTAACAAAACTTACACGTTCAACGAAGACCAATTAACTTCTTTAGCGCTTATGTCAAGCATGGGATGTTGATTTTACAAATTAATAACATGGGGCAAAAAAATAAATAACGACAATTTAACAATGAAAGAAATAAGTAATTATCTTTATATAAATTTCCCCATGGCTAATTTTAAATGGATGAAAATATTCATTCATTGCTTAATTTTCCTAGGCATTTCCTTATCAAGTACAAAAATCATTGCCGCTCCTTCTTTAGAAAACGAGACCGTGCTTGCAAAACCTAGTATTGCTTCAAATCCTGCCGCTGTTAATGAACTCACGGGAACGGCTGATTTACAAAAATACATAGAGAAAAAATTAGGGATTACCAATAACTATGGTATACGCATAGGCGGCACTTTTGTTGGTGATGCCAATGATTTATTTTCGGGTGGCATCCCTCATGCCGATAGATGGACTTTAAATGGATTATTGTTGCTTGATCTTTCTCTACAAACCAAGGAATTATTAGGTTGGAAAGGCGGTCTATTTGATATTCAATTTATGCAATTTAATGGCCAGAATACGAATCAAGAAGCAGGTACCGTACAAGGCTATAATAGTTTACCCGGCCCATCACCCTTGAATCGCTTTGAGATTTATCAATTATGGTTTAGACAGGTTCTTCTTGATAATAAATTAATTGTCCGTATAGGAAAATCTGTTCCCACTTTTAATTTCGGTAATGTGATAAAACCTCTTCCACTTAACAAGCACGACCCTAATATTCCAGCGGTCACTGCTTTAATTTTTACACCCATATTTGTTAATGCTTCCATGTTAGGTGTAATGCCCGGTTATTATAATTCGGCTTATGGAATCACGCTTAATATTATCCCAATCAAAAAATGGTATGTTTCTTTAGGAGCGTATGACGGCAATTTAGCGCAAGGTAAGCAATTGGGTTTAACCGGTCCTAATTTTAATGGAAATTATTTTTATATTGCTGAAACAGGTTTTGCATGGTTGTTGGATCAATATCATAAACCTGGATATATAGGAATTGGCGCTTGGCAACAAAGTGGATTAATACAAAACACAACACTGAAAGAACATAATGCACAAGGTTTTTATGTGTTTGGTTCACAACGTTTATGGTATAAAAATCCTCATTATGATAGCAGTGGTATTTCAGGCTTTTATCAATACGGGCAAAATAATTCAACCGTGTTGGCCATGAGTAAGTACGTGGGTGCAGGTTTCACTGCATTCGGCTTAATTCCAAACCGAGCCAGCGATTCTATGGGTATAGGAACGGCCTTCTCTTGGCTGAATCAACGTATTTTTCATAGACGTACTGAATGGATGCTGCAAGCTTATTATCAAGCGCCTTTGGCAAAAGACATATACATAGAGCCTGTGCTTTCTTATATTCCAACGCCTGCCGCAAGACCTAACTTAAATGCCGCCTGGGCTGGAACCTTGCGAATGATTGTTTTGTTCTAATTATTTGTATATCGCTATGATTAACAGTTC
>BMAH01000085.1 GCA_014132615.1 Gammaproteobacteria bacterium | reverse complement strand
AATAAAACAAATGGAAGGATAAATTTAATGCGAGAATTTGACATGAGAATTAATTTTCTTATTTTGAATGAGAGTAAATAAACCGCCTAATAGCATTAAGATGCCACCTAACCAAATCCACCGGATGAAAGGTTTGTAATAAAGGCGTAGCGACCACGTGCTTTCATCTAAAGGTTCACCAAGTGCAATGTATAAATCTCTAAAGATACTTGGATGAATATCGACTTTAGTCATGACCATATCGCGTACTGTATAAATTCTTTTTTCAGGATAAAGATTAGTCACGTGTCTTGTATTTTTAGTGACATCAAATGCAGCGCGTATGCCTCTATAATTTTCGCCATTAGCTGATGCGGTATCTAAAAATAAAAAGTGATAGGGTCCAATGTTAATTGCATCGCCAGGTTTTAAGCGAGCTTCTTTTTCTTGATGTAATAAGCTCGAAAGTAATACGCCGATTAATAACATGGCAAATCCCGTATGGGCGATAGACATGGCAGGTAGTTTAGGTAAGGAAGGTAACGCGCAAGACATTGCCCATAAACTTAAACTTAAGCAGATTAAGGCAGAGAAAGGTAATTCACCTGATACAGCCCAAAGGGTAGCCGCAGCAATGAGTACGCTTAATGCTATTTTTTTCCATGCTTGTTGCAACCAGTCAGTAACAGATTGTTTTTGCCAAACACAAAGGGTGCCTGCACCCATCAGTAATAGCGTGATTAAAGCAAAAGGGGTCATGACAGTATTAAAGTAAGGTGCACCGACAGAAATGCTACCTAATTTGAAAGCATCAAAAATGAGAGGATAAAGTGTTCCTAATAAAACAGTTAGCATAGCAGCGAATAATAAAGCGCTATTGATCAATAATCCGCTTTCACGTGACAACCAAGAAAATGAAAAATGAGTGGATTTGCGTAAAGATGAAAATCGATAAAGATAAATAGCAAGAGCAATAGTTGTCACCAAAGCAAGTAACATAAGTAAATAAATGCCCCGAGCAGGATCATTAGCAAAGGTGTGAGCGGAAATTAATACACCTGAGCGTACTAAAAACGTGCCTAATAAACTTAAGCCAAACGTAATGATGCTAAGTAACATGGACCAAGCATGAGCGATGCCACGTTTTTCAGTGAGAATCAGCACGTGTATTAATGCAGTGCCTGCTAACCAAGGAAGTAAAGAAGCATTTTCTACGGGGTCCCAAAACCAAAAACCGCCCCAGCCAAGAACACGATAAGCCCACCAGCTACCTAAGGTAATACCTAGTGTTAAAAAGCACCAAGCTAAGACGGCAAATTGTCTAGTAATTGCTGCCCAAATGGAATTGAGTTGATTTGATAATAGCGCTGCAAGGCTAGTAGCAAAGGCAACGGAAAAACCAACATAACCTGCATATAGCATGGGAGGATGAATGACAAATCCAGGGTCTTGTAGCAGCGGATTTAAATCACGCCCCATTTGCGGTGTGTCTGCTAATAAAAAGGGGTTAGAAGTAAAAAGTAAGAAACCCAGGAAACACATACTGATTATGCCAAGTGTTGCTAAAGTAAGCGGAAGTAAAACATGGGTTCTTTGGGTCAGTGCAAACACTAAGCTCCAGACTGAAAGTAAAAATACCCATAAGAGAATAGAACCTTCATGTCCACCCCAAATAGCGGTGACTTTGTAAAGCATAGGCAGTGAGACATGTGAATTGGAGGCAACGTAAATTAAAGAAAAATCATCATTGATAAAAGCAAAAAGAAGCAGCCCGTAAGCAATAGCAATGAAGATACATTGAGCGATAGCTGCGGGCCTTGCAAAGGCAAGCGCATAGGGTTTTTTATAAAAATAGCCAAACAAAGTCGGTACGCTTTGTAAAAAGGCAGAGAATAAAGCTAAACAAAGTGATAAGAAGCCTAACGTAGCTATCATGTTTTCTCCTTAGCACGCATGGCTTCGTAAACATTTTTAGGCATGTAATTTTCATCGTGTTTGGCTAGTACTTGATTAGCAATGAATATACCTTGTTCGTTTAGACTGCCTTCAGCAATGACACCTTTTCCTTCGCGAAATAAATCAGGCAAGACTCCTTGATAGCGAACGGTAAGTTCTTTATTAAGATCTGTTACGCCTAACACCATGCCATTAATGTTATTGCCGTGATAAAAGACGGGGCTAAAAAGTTGTGTGTAAGGTGCAATTCGCA
>BMAH01000084.1 GCA_014132615.1 Gammaproteobacteria bacterium | reverse complement strand
CTACTAAGGTAAAGCGCTCACCAATGTAATTATCAGAAATTTGAAAATCTTGAATTTTTAGCTCTTCCCCACCCCAAGCATATTGTTTCATTCTAAGGACAGGTGACTGCAAATGACTACTATGATTGCGTGCATACCAAGCACCTAAAATAGGTAAATAATGGGGTTTTATATCTACATCTAAACCTAGTTTTTTTATCGCAGGAATGAGAATAAAACGGGATTTTATTAATGCAATTTGCACATCTGCTTGGCTAGAGGATTTATTTAATGCACTAAGTGGGTTTAGCATACCTAAGCTGGGCTGGCTTTTTTCAACTTGCAATAAAACATTCGCTTTATAAGTAGGGACTTTATTAATGGCAACCATTAACCCAATCAAAAAAGCGACGCCCATGAAAGCGGAAATAACCCATTTCTCTCCCCATAAAGTGTAAAACAAGTGCCTTAAATCGATTTTCTTTTCCAATGCGGATAAGGAAAGATTATTTTGTTTAGCTCTAAATTGCGTTACTTCTTGCATAGTCTATCACTCTATTAATTAGCGTACTTGCTGTATTAAAGCGTAAGTAAACCAAAGGCTTTGGATAGTTGGGAGTATTTGATCGATTGCACGGTTCCAACGAGCAATGTTAGCAGTCGACACAAATACAACGTCTTGAGGTTTAAGACGGAAATTTTCACCTAACAATAAAGCATCCGGTGATTGTGCATTCAGCCAATAGACTTCTGGCCTTGCATAATTACCGCGAATGACAAAAATATGACTGGGATCAGCTGTTTTTTGATCCATACCACCAGCTAAATTGATTGCATCAGTTATAGACATGGGGGAATCTGTAAGAGGTTGCAAACCCGGTTTATTTACTTCCCCCATTACGTAGATTTTTTTACTTCTAAAACCCATAACGCGCACATCGACTTGCGGTTTGCGGATATATTTTTTTAATAGGCTGGTAAGTTGCATACGGGTTTGTTCCATGGTTTTACCTGCCACGTGCACCGCACCTACTAAAGGAAAATAAATTTCGCCGTCTGAACTAACTAAATATCCTGTGGGTGCTAAGGTCGGCGGCGCATTTGTTCCCTGTTCCGCAGCAGCTTGGCCCATAGGACCGCTTAATTCAGGGTGGCCCCACACATAAATGTTTAAAATATCATGTGGCCCTATATGGTAATAATAGGCATCGTCTAAGTTATATTTAGACATTCTATGCATGCGCTCGACTAAGGCGACATTAATAGGAATAAAAATAGGTTTAATTTCATTGGGAGAACTAGTCGATTGAATAGAGGGTGGTATGGGTTTCATTTTCATACCAGGCGCGATAGAACAACTACTTAAACTTACTAGCAAAAAAAATAAAATGATTACTCGCAGCATGTTAATTCCATAACCTCGCTTGCCACTGATCGACACCTTGCACGATCAAGTCATACGTTTCCCTGAAAAACTGCTTAGATTTTTTATAAGGATCGGGTATATCAAAATTACCCCATTTCCCCAAGAGGTGTACTTTACCACATGAACTTGGAAACTTGTATTCTATTTCTCTACGCTGTTCTTGCTCCATTACTAACACTAAATCTACTTCTAACAGCATAGCTGATGTTAACTGTCTAGCAATGTGCGCGCTGCAATCAATATTATTTTCCAATAAAATTTCTTGCACATTTTTATCTGCTGGTTTTCCAACTACAGCTGCAATACCGGCGGAGCTAATTTGTACAGGGCGATTAAGTTGACTTACTCTATGTTTG
>BMAH01000083.1 GCA_014132615.1 Gammaproteobacteria bacterium | reverse complement strand
AAAAAAAGAAGGGCAAGCATTTTATGAAAATAAAAATGCTGTTTCAGGCTTTATCTTGGTAAGTAAGGGGGAGATTAAACTTACACCTGAGAAAAATAATAATCACTTTAAACGAATTCCTCGAACAGGGGTGGGTTTAAAAGATAACGGTACTAAGGCTGTTATTGTAGTTGTCCATAATTATTTAGATGTAGAAAATTGTGTTAATGCAACTGAATTTGCTCGCTTATTTTTAGCATTAGGTTGTGAGGAAGTGATTAATTTAGATAATTATGGATCTGTAGAATTACGTTATAAAGGTAAGAATTTGCTGGGAGAAAGCGTCATAGCACAGACTAGAACTTGTGACTTTGATTTACATAGCCCCGTAAGGCCCAAGCCGCATGCTAAGACAGAAAGACCTAAACCTAACTTTTTAGGATTTAAAGCGATTCAAAAGCCACAATTTTTTTCTAAAGATGATATCGATTTTGTTTCTTGTAAAAACAATTATTCAAGAAAACTTAGAAAGTGAAAGTTAAATCGCCGGCATAATGCGAGTTACCAAAGTAGGGAAAGGCAAGTGAAACTGCCATCCATTTTGCGAAATTCGCTCATGTCGGTCTCTAAAGGAGTTAAATTAACTTGATGCATAGCTTTTTTTGCCTCGGGGCAATTGATCGGCACAAATGCAGCTCCATTTGCAATTAATGTATTGGCTGCATGACTTTCTTCTTTGGGTAATAGTATGGATTTTTTGATAGGAAGATTAGTATACAACTTAATGTCTTGGTTGATCAAAATGGTATTTGAATTTAATGCTGTTAGACCACTCTTTAAATGTAATACACCTTCGAAGGGGACAAGGTGGATACTTAAGTTTGGGTTTATTTTTTGTAATAAATGTTTTAATTCTTGTGCGCCAGTTTCAGTGGTTCTATGAGAAATGCCGATTAAAACGGTATTTCCTATGAAGAGGACATCGCCGCCATCTAACGTTGCATTTTCATCTCCGCCTAATTCGTAAGTCGTTGGGAATATATTTTTTAATGTGCTGGATATGGCATCCACTTCACCGCGTCTTTCTTTTGCACCCGGTCTAGTAAGAATAGCGACTTTATTATGAATAATTGCTGCGTCTTCGATGAAATGACTATCAGGGAATGACTCTTGCTGAGGCAAAGTAGTAACAGATAATCCTAGTTTTTCTAGCATTGAGATGTAAACCTGATGTT
>BMAH01000082.1 GCA_014132615.1 Gammaproteobacteria bacterium | reverse complement strand
CTTCGCTATTAACAATCACAGAATTTTGAATATTGCTGGTATTGATAAGTGGGGTAAGCCCTGGGCTTTGTGGGTTTTGTAAAGTATCATTTTTTAAATTCAGCTTCATTCTCACTGATTGTTTTAAATTAATTTGCGGTGTTACATCGAGTTTTAATGTAACTTTTTTTCTACCTATAGTTTGGAAAGGTGTTACTGTACCTGTAGTGCCAGTTGTAGAATATTGACCTGTTAATTCTGGGATATCTTGACCAACCTCAATTGTTGCTTTTTGATTATCTAATACGACAATAGAGGGCGTTGATAAAATATTTACCCCATTTTGATTGCGCAAAACACTTAAAATAGCCTGAATTCTGACATAAGGAATAATGCCAACCACGCCAGCTCCAAATTGTGGAAAAGAAGTGACAGAAGCGCCCGTAGCACCCGTTGCAACATTTCCAGTGGGAGTTACACTTCCCCATTGAATACCTAAATTAGTTAAATCACTTTCATCGACTTCAGCAATAATTGCTTCCACTAACACTTGCTTAGGTCTGATATCTAATTTCGCAATAATGGACTTCAATGATTGCATCAAAGTAGGCGGCGCAGTAATCACCACCGCATTGGTTGTCGTTTCTGCTTGTATGATAGTTGAATTAGTCGTTGTCTCTTTTGGCTGACTAGTATTAGAAGAAGGTGCACTTGATCCTGTCATAGCAGTACTAGCATCGTAATGTGTACCCGTGTCTTTATTCACCATGTTTTGCGCTATTTTACCGAGTAAAGGCGCAAAAGTTTTTGCTTCTAAATATCGTAGATAAACCACTTCTGTATTTCCAGAAGGTGAAGTTGCAGGTGAATCTAACTGAGAAATTAACACACGCATGCGAAGGCGTACCGCTTTAGGACCGCCTAACAAAATACTATTACTACGTTCATCCACTGCTATTGATACTAATGGTGCTTCGCCTGATGTGCGTGATGCAGCTTGTAAATTATTTAATACGTTTGCTACTTGAGCAGCTGATGCATGATGTAATGGAATAATTTGTATCCCGCTTGTCGCTGCTTTATCTACATCTTGAATAATATGATAAATACGTTCTAAATTAGCTGCTCTTCCTAATAGGATTAATACATTACCAGGTGTGTAGGCAGAAACATTACTCCACTGAGGTAACATAGGACGCAAAACAGGAATTAATTGTGAGGCGGAAACATTTTCAAGCGGTATCACCCTTACTACGACTTCATCACCTTTACCTGGTGAAGCTGAAGTTGCCACTTTCGTTGCTTGTTCAGCACTTTCCATATTAGGCATAATTTTAACGACATTACCGCTAGGAATAGCTGAATAACCTAGTAAACCTAAGACAGAGAGAAAAACCTGATACACTTCCTTTTGTTTTAAGGGCTTACTTGAAACTAACGTAATTTTTCCTGTTACACGCGGATCAACAACGAAATTCTTTCCGGTTTCTTGTGACACTTCATTGATCACGCTAAGGATGTCGGCCTCTTGCAAATTCCATAATCGACTGTCTGGTTTAACCTGAGCAGTCTCTGCTGGTGAGGGGTTAGGTACAATGACTTGCACATTATTAGGTGGTGCAACAAAGGGTTCTGGCTTAGGATCTTCTGCTAAACCATTGGGAATAATGATGATAGCGCCTAATACCAAAAAGGCAGCATATTTGAGCAAGGATAATAATTTCATGTTACCAACATCCAGCTTTTCTTAAAAAAATTGTGCCCAAGCGTATCACAAAAATTTAACAGGGTCGCCACTATAAAATGGGTATTTTTTAAACTACTGGAAGTGGTTGAATGGAAGGAATTTATTGAACCATGAGCTAAGACCCATGGTTCAATATGACAACTATTGTTGTGTGTTGTCGGTGCTAGCTGGTGCTGTGCTATCAGTGTTTGGTGCAGATACTGTTGCATTGTCGCTAGAGCTTGGCATCGTGCTGCTGTCAGTAGATGGGGTTTGATCTGGGCTCATAGCAGGCGCCGTGGTTTGTGAATCTGGGGTTGCTGAGGAAGCATCCGCAATTTGGGTTGATTCTGATTGAACTGGCGCTGCACTCACGGAGGAGTTGTCTGCGCTTTGACCAGCAGCTTGGCTTTGATCCGGTGTTGCTTGTTCTTGATTCATCGCTGTGGAAGGAGTGCTTTCGGTGTTTGATTTATCTTCACCTTTTGAGCAAGCTGAAAGACCAACAACGCATACCCCAACAAGTGTAGCAATGAGAAGATTTTTACGCATGATATTTTCCTTCTTAAATAATTAACTAAAAAAAAGACTTTCCTAGCCTTCTCACAATTAACTTGAGAGAAACGCGCGGTACACAGAGCAACCCTGCCCTGTTACAAAATTGGTATCTTATCCGAATTCAGTACAAGTGCAAAGCGTTTAACAATTGGTTTACCGTTTAAAAAAACCGCTGCCGCATCGCTTCTTTCGCTAATAATAATGTTTTATTAGCCACTTCATTTGCATTCGCTGTGCCTTCTTTTAAAACAGATTGTACGTAATGCAAATCTTTTTCATATTGTAAACGTCGTAAGCGCATGGGTTCTATTAGTTCAACCAAAACATCAATTAAACGGCGCTTACATTCGACATCGCCAATGCCGCCTGCTTGATAGCGCGCTTTTGCTTCTTCAACCCAAGCTTTATCGGAATTAAACGTGTCATGAAATATCCATAATGGGTTATTTTCTATACTACCTTTATCGGTAGCTTTAAGGCGTTTAGGGTCTGTATACATACCCATTACTTTTTTCTTAATGGTATCTGCATCATCACTTAAGAAAATAGCATTGTTTAATGACTTAGACATTTTGAGCAAATTACCATCAGGACCAGGTCCATTCGTTCCCACCAAACGCTTAGTGCGGCCTAATTTGGGCTTGATGACAGGGAATAAACCACCTTGTTTTATATAATCGTCATCTTCTGTTTGCGGATCCACGTGACAATATAATTGATTAAATCGACGCGCGACTTCGCGTGTCATTTCAAGATGTGGAATTTGGTCTTCACCGACGGGCACCACTTCTGGTCTAAATACTAAAATATCTGCAACTTGCCCCACGGGGTAAAGTAAAAATCCGAATGCGTAATTGTCGCCCAATCCTTTATCTCTAATTTCATCTTTGATAGTAGGATTGCGCATTAAGCGCGGATAAGGAATAAGCATGCTAAAAAAGAAAGTCATTTCTGAAATAGCAGGAATTTCTGATTGCACAAAAATCTGACTTTTTTTAGGGTCTATTCCTGCAGCTAAATAATCCATAGTAATATCCATGACACTTTCATGGATTTCAGCCGGCCTTTCCATGCGCGTGGTAAAGGCATGCATGTTGGCAATAATGAAATAGCATTCATATTCATCTTGCATAGCAACCCGGTTTTCTAATGACCCTACCCAATGTCCTAAATGCAAACGTCCTGTTGGCGTATCGCCGGTTAATAAACGTGGTTTATTTTCTATGATAGTCATGCTTTTTTAACTCTCTTAACGCTAAATGATAGGCGACTTGTCCCGCTTCACGGCTTTTTATTAAACGCCAATGATTAGGCAGCTCATTATCCTTGATAACCTGACTTGCTTCTAGATAGATGTAAGCGGTATCTGCTAAAAATTGGTTTTCTTCTAGATAATGGCAACAAGGTAATAATAAATCAGCTTGATAAGGCGGATCTAAAAATACCACGTCAGCTGGATGGGATAATGGTCGTAATTGTTGCGGTAGTGTAGCACGATAAATGCTAATGTGATCGGTTTTAAATAATTTACATTCTTCCTGTAATGTATTTACCACTTCTTCTTTAGCATCGACCATGACAACCGATGCGGCACCGCGTGATGCAGCTTCAAAACCTAATACGCCACTACCTGCAAATAAATCTAAACAATGCGCGCCAGGGACAATCGTTGCTAACCAATTAAAAAGCGTTTCTCTTACTCTATCTGGCGTAGGGCGCAAACCCTCTACATTGGGCACTTTCAAGCGACGGCCACGCCACTTTCCTCCAATAATACGCACTGAACCTGACTTCATTTGTAATCCTGGCACATTAAGCAAACTATGCTAACATTAACCCTAAATTTAACTGAGAGAAAGAAAAGGTTTATTATGTTTGATTTTCTTAAACGCAAAGCTAACGCCCCCACCGAAAAACCAGAAGAGGCTCTGCCGCAAGAAGTCAATGAACCCGTCCCCGCTGCCAAAACCAGTTTTTTTGGTCGATTAAAACAAGGTTTAGCAAAAACTCGCGCAGGCTTTGCTAATAGCATCGCCAATCTTTTCTTAGGTAAAAAAGAATTAAACGCAGATTTATTAAACGACATTGAAATGGCCTTACTTACGGCTGATGTCGGTGTAGAAACCACTCAACAGCTGATCAATACCTTAACAAGTAAATTAGCCCGCAAAGAATTAAGCAATGCTGAAGCTGCCTTTCAATGCTTACAAGATGAAATGAAGCAAATTTTAAAACCTTGCGAAGCACCCCTTCATATTACGGATGCAAAACCGTTTGTTATTTTGGTAGTAGGTATTAATGGATCAGGGAAGACAACTACGATTGGCAAATTAGCAAACCAATTTAAACAACAAAATAAACAAGTCATGTTAGCAGCAGGTGACACCTTCCGTGCGGCTGCGATTGAACAATTAGCGATTTGGGGTGAGCGTAATAAAGTACCTGTCATTGCACAACAACCTGGTGCAGATACCGCTGCCGTTATCTACGATGCCATGGAAGCAGCTAAAGCAAGAGGCATGGATATATTACTCGCTGATACGGCTGGACGCTTACATACCCAATCTAACTTAATGGCTGAGTTACAAAAGGTGAAGCGCGTATTGACTAAAATTAACCCTGAAGCGCCGCATGAAGTGCTGATTGTACTTGATGCTACCCTAGGCCAAAATGCTCTTAACCAGGTAAAACAATTCAATGAAGCTGTCGGTGTGACTGGCATCGTATTAACTAAATTAGATGGCACCGCCAAAGGCGGCATTATTTTTGCCATTGCTAAACAGACAAAAATTCCTATTAGATTCATTGGCGTAGGCGAAGCTATGGAAGATTTAAGGCCTTTTGTTGCTGACGACTTTATCAATGCCTTATTTGCTACTGAGCAGACTGCTTAGTAAAAAGGCTATAATGATTGAAAGATAGCTAAAAGATCGAGTAATATAACGCTCAATTATCATATCGCTTGAGACCCCTATGACCCAGGTAAACACGAGTTTACAAACGATAGACATACGCCTGCCAGTCAGCAGTCTGGAAGCTTATCTTCATTACGTAAATCAAATACCCATGCTAACTCAAGAAGAAGAATTAGCACTGGCTACTCGATTAAAACAAAATAATGATTTAGAAGCCGCAAGACGATTGATTCTTTCCCACCTGCGCTATGTAGCACGCGTGGCAAAAGGCTATATGGGTTATAATTTACCTCTCGCTGATTTAATCCAAGAAGGTAATGTAGGTTTGATGAAAGCAGTACGCCGTTTTAATTTTGAAAAAGGCGTGCGCTTAGTGACTTTTGCTATGCATTGGATTAAAGCAGAAATTCACGAATATATTTTACGTAACTGGCGTATTGTTAAAGTTGCCACCACTAAAGCTCAACGTAAATTATTTTTTAATTTGCGTAATATGAAAAAACATTTAGGCTGGATGACTCAACAAGAAGTCGACGATATCGCTAAAGATTTAGGTGTGAAACCCCAAACTGTTAGAGATATGGAATTACGTCTTGCAAGCACCGATGCCTCTTTTGATTTACCCACTGATGCAGATGAGGAATACACGACGGCACCTGCACTCTATTTAGAAGATCATCGATTTAATCCTGCTAAAGAATTAGAACAATCCAATTGGTCTACCCAATCTAGTGATACGATTTATGCTGCTTTAGAACGATTAGACGAACGCAGCCAAGATATTATTCGAGCACGCTGGTTAGATGAAGAAAATAAAATTACGCTACAAGATTTAGCCGATAAATACCAAATCTCTGCTGAACGCGTAAGGCAATTAGAAAAAAATGCGATGCTTAAATTGCGTAAAGCGGTAGAAAGTTTGTAAATATTTAAATGTAGCGGTGATTAAAGCGCACTATCATCCTGCACCATTGTCATCCTTGTATATGTTTGGTAATTCGATGACAGAAATCTGCTCTAGCGTACGGGGATGAAGGACATTGCTCCCTCTCCCACCTGTTGTAGTAAAGAAGGGCTCAGGTAGAGAGTGTGG
>BMAH01000081.1 GCA_014132615.1 Gammaproteobacteria bacterium | reverse complement strand
ATCTTGTTTATTGTGGATTTGAAAAATTAATTCCCAAATATTTAGAAAATAAATCGTTAGGGCAGATAGTAGATAACCCATTTTTACATAAAGTACGACATGAATATAACTTATTACATTTAGCTATTCTTTCAGGCAACCCTAAAGTGGTAGATCTTATACTTGGATTGAAAGAAGCTGACGAGCTACTTGATGAACCCACTGGCTATAGAGAGTTACCCATTCATTTGGCAGCAATGATTGGAAATGTAGAAATATTAAACGCCATTACTGCAAAGTCTAAGCGTAATAATGTAGATAAATTAGTTAATAACCAAACTGTTTTGGATTTATTTTGCAAATATGCTGAAATAGATAGCCTGGAATTTCTTGAAGCTTTGTTTAAGTTGGGTGCAAGTAAATGCCCAGAAAAAATAGCTTACAGGGAAATGCCTGTCCAGCTTGCTCTTGAATCAGGTAAAGAAAAAGTTGCTTTAGCTTTACTGAATAACATTAAACACGATGTAGAAAGCTTTGTAGATGCTTCTGATCTGTTGGTTAACGCAATTAAATTAGGGGCAACATCCCTTGTTCAAGTGCTTTTTAATGAGTGCAATTTACCATTAGAAAAAACAATGGATAATACTCATCTTAGTTGTTGCGTTCATTATGGCGATATTAAATTAATCCAGCTAGTTTTTGATAAAGAATCTGGTTTTTATAAAAATTCAGCGTTTAATTTTACTGATTATATGCTAGGCGTATTTAAAGCGCTTGTTTCGCATGCTGCTCCAGCGAATGTAATGGAGGTTTACAATAAATTGGTAGAATTGGGTTTAAACCCATGCACTGTCGACCAATACGGTAATAATGTCTTTCATTATATTGCATCTAATTTACCTTCTTTTATGGGGGCAGAGGGAAGTTATGCTGAGGCTTTAATCCAAACATTATTGGAAGATGACAATATGAAGGAGATGATTAATACACTAAATAATCAAGGAGAAACTCCTAAGGATAAATTGGCGTTTTACAAGAAA
>BMAH01000080.1 GCA_014132615.1 Gammaproteobacteria bacterium | reverse complement strand
AAAAGAATTTAAATTTCATTGTGAGTTGTTAGAATCAAAGTGTACCGCCGTACAACACCAATCTACTCCTCCTTCTGCTTTACTAGCAGAAATTAAAGAAAGCTTTGCACATTTAAGCAACCTACATGCCGTATTAATTAGTGATTTCCCAAGCCTATCTGATCAACTATCGCAAATTGAAAATATTATAAAAACAACAGAACAAATTGAATCATCCTTGAAAAGAAAATATCCCGAGGTAACTAAAGCTAAAACTACCCTACAAGAAACTTACGATCTCTTTGCTGAAAAAGCGCCTCTTAATGCTTCTTATCATCAAAAATTATCTGAAGAAATTGAGAAAGCTAAATTAGCTTATAGTAAATATCGCCGTATAGTTAATGGATTATTACCTAACCAAGGTTCCACGTCTGAAAATAATGCAAGCGTATTCAAAAAAGGAAAGGATGCTTCCAATAAAAATGATGTCACTTCTACCAACAAATCTAAATGCATTATTTCCTAAAAAAATAGGTCAGGTCGTCATTACTCAATTGACGACCTTATTGTATTCTAAATGACCTACCGGTAATTTAATCTGCCATTATCCATTACTATTAGATAGGCTTCGATTATGAAAATCTATATCACTAGTTGCTTCTGTAGTTACTTTTTCACTTGATTGCCACAGCGTTGAAAGAGAACGATGAGTTGATTTATTTTTTCGACGTGCATGTTTTGCATTCATTCTGCGCATGAAAAGGATAGTTTCGTCAGGACTTAAAGACGTTGCATTAGAGGGAATCTGTGTGGATTGAGAACTAGAAGGCAGTTCACCAAGCATATTATTCTCAATAGCAATGGTCACTTCTCTCATTAGCTGATCTAGCTTATTTTTTTGTTCAGTGGCTGTTGAGTACAATAAACGGTTTTCTTCGTGTAATGCATACACCTCTTCCTGACAAGCATCGCGTTCTAATTTAATCGATATTAAAGCTTTTCCAATTTTTTCTTTTTCAGCACAAATTAATTTAATTTCGCTATTTAATATCTTTTGTTTACTAATTTGATTAGATGCTTCATCTAATCTGCTCCTTAGCTCCAATACTTCGCTTTTTAATTCCTTACACTCATTCATTAGGTTGCTTATCTTTCTAAGTAAGGCATTTATCTGATTGCGTAATTCACTTATTATTTTTTTTACTAGGTCTTCATCATTCTTGCGTAATACTGATTTTTGATGATTCTGTAATATTTTATCTAATGACAAGACTAACGGCCTTAAATCATTAAATCTTCTTAGTGAAGAAGGCATTTGCTTTAAACGATTTTTGATATCGTCCCATAAATGATAAACAGAATTTGCATGTTCAATGCAATTCAATAAATTTAAGATTTGTTCTTGGAATTTAACTGGCTGTTGTTGAATATCAATGACATGTAAATCAGGTGGTAGTGAGTTAATAT
>BMAH01000079.1 GCA_014132615.1 Gammaproteobacteria bacterium | reverse complement strand
TCATTGTATTGGTGTTGATCCTTATTACCTTACTTATAAAGCCAATATGAGCGGCGTACATCCAGAAGTGATACTAGCGGGCAGACGCATTAACGATAACATGGGCAGGTATATCGCTGAGCAAACAGTAAGGCAAATAAGCCGATTAGGTAAATCTGTTAATGGTGCACGCATAGGTGTATTAGGACTAACATTTAAAGAAAATTGCTCAGATATTCGTAACACGAAAGTGACTGACATTATTCAAGAATTAAAAGGCTTTCATGCTAATGTATTTTTGCATGACCCTCGCGCAGATGCCAAAGCCACTAAACATGAATACAATTTAGATTTAACTGCATGGGAAGAATTAAACGATTTAGATGCTATGGTGTTAGCTGTTGCCCATGATGATTACCGTAAACATACCTTAAGCGATTTGCTCGCCAAATTAAAAAAACCGAATTTAATTATCGATATTAAACACATGCTAGATAAAGAAAGTTTAGCTCAACACGATGTGCATGTGTGGCGTTTATAAAATAGAGAGATGACCCTGTGAATGGATTTGATGAAATTAAACATGAATTAAGCCAGCATCAATACACATGGTTAATAACAGGCGTAGCAGGTTTTATTGGTTCAAATTTGCTAGAAGCACTATTAAAATTAAACCAAAAAGTAATAGGCTTGGATAATTTTTCGACTGGCTATCAACAGAATATAGACGATGCACTATCTTCTGTTTCAAGTGAGCAACGCGAGCTTTTTACTTTCTATCATGGCGATATTAGAAAGGTAGATGATTGCCAAAAAGCAGTGCAAGGTGTGGATTATGTGTTACATCAAGCTGCCTTAGGCAGTGTTCCGCGCTCTATTGCCACACCTGAGGCAACTAATGAAACAAATGTGACAGGGTTTGTAAATATCTTAATAAGTGCAAAAAATGAAAAAGTAAAACGCTTTGTCTATGCTTCCTCCAGCGCTGTTTACGGGGATTCGCCTATTTTACCTAAAGAAGAAACACATATAGGGAATCCTCTCTCACCTTATGCTGTTTCCAAATATACCAATGAGCTATATGCAAAAGCTTTTTCTACTTGCTACGGTATTGAAACAATAGGCTTACGTTACTTTAATATTTTTGGTCCTAGGCAAAATCCACATGGTCCGTATGCTGCAGTTATCCCACTTTGGATCACGTCTTTATTAAAAAATGACAGGGTATATATCAATGGTGACGGCCAAACTTCAAGGGATTTTTGCTATATAGAAAATGCGATTCAAGCAAATTTACTAGCCGCATTAACCAAAGAAAAGAAAGCGATCACTCGTGTTTATAATGTCACTGTCGGTGAGCAAACAA
>BMAH01000078.1 GCA_014132615.1 Gammaproteobacteria bacterium | reverse complement strand
TACTAACAGTGGAAATTTTAAAACAGAAGTTGCCGTCACTTGGCTTGCTGAAACAATGGCTTATTTTCCTACATTATTATTAGGGCCTTATGAGACATTTCTAATAACAGGTCATCTTCCTGAAGCTAGGGAATATAATAACTATCATTTTAATGAAATTAAAAAGCAAGATTCGAGTTTTCGCGGCACAATGGTAGTGCAAGCTCATATGCAAGCGTTAGCAGAAAATACAGCTGTTAGTTTGATGCAAAAGATTTCTAAACCCATCGTAGGTGTTTTAGATGACATAAGCGAAACATTCAAAGAAGCCTTTCTTTTTGCCTTTGATGGATCTAGGCCAAAAATGATTTTACCTACTGGAGATGGCTATGGTTGTGTTGTGCCATTGATTGAACAAAAGAAGAATCCGGTAAGTCCAGAAGTTAAAGTCAAGGATACCAATACCAGCGATAAAGATTTTCTACTTTTTAATCCATTTATTTTTCCAAAAAAATATTTGGAAATGAAAGGTAATTTTATTCCCTATAAAGATAAGGATAATGTTCCAAAAGAAGATGAAATTTCCATCCCTAAATGGACCTATAATTTTGGTAACGGCTTACTTGTAGTACCGCCTTATCACCCACCAAAAACGCCAGCTGCTAACAAGCTTTCAGAAATAGCAAATATGATAATTATTACCGCCTCCTATGCTGGTACTTACCAATTGACAGTCTTCCTTGAACTACCATTAATAGCAGGATTTTGGATAGGAATAGGCTTTTTGATTGTGGTAGAGATAGGATTTAGAATTAGAGACAATCACGAAGAAAAGAAAGTTTTAAGAAGACTTCGGGCATTAGATAAAGTAATGTCGCAACGTCAAATTATTGATGAAAAAATGCAGGAAGCCTATAAAGCTAGTCAATCTTCTCTGAGTGCTTACAACAATTATATAGTTTTTTCGAGTCCAAGCTCTTTTCTAAAAAGTGTGAAAATGATTGAAAGTGCGATTGAGGAAAATAAAAATTTATTAAGAGATTATCAAAATCAATTAGATGCAAAAAATACCAGAAAGCGTACTAAAAATTACTTAAATGAGAGCGTTATTCCTAATTTAACTGCAAATATTCAAGAATTAGAAAAAGTGTTAGCTTCTTTAAAAGAAGCAAATGAAGCAATAGATTCATTTAGGAAAGGGCTTGGTCATTATGCATTGGCATTTAATATAGTAGAAATTAATGATGTATTAACTCAGTATCAAGAAATTTTCCCAGAAAAAAAATTAGAGATCAATGAATTAAGAGAGGTAGCTAAGTTTATAGAAGAAAATAAGCATAAACCCTTCTCTTTTTGGGAAAAAGAAAATAAAAAAGTAAATGATGCAATAAATTCAAAACAAGCTGAATTGTTTAATCCAGAGTCCTTTGTTAGACAATTTAATTACGATGGTATGTTAATTGTTTTAGAGAAAGCGGGTTATAGTTTTTACAATCCGTGTAATGGTAAAGCATTATCAATCGCTGATGTAAAAATGTTACTTAACGGCGATCAACAAATTGAAATGAGAATTCCTACGACGGGAATTAAATATTTTATTTCATCAGATCAACCATTAAATGGCCAACTATTCTTAAATGCGTTAAATCGAAGTTCAACAGGCTTTTCTATCAGATTCTTTGTTTTTGCCGATAATAAAAGACAAAACCAAATAGCAAATCAAGCTGAGTTAAGTGAGCATCTTGCTCGCGGTGGTTGTGTTGAAGCTAATATGCTGTTGCGCGAAAAGGATGGTCATATCAGCCGTAAGTTTTGTTTTAATAAAGATTCCATTTTTTTAAAAACTGAAGCTATTAATGATTCCTCTATTGAAAAAAGCCAATATGATCAAGAGTACGTAAATTTATTTAAAAATATGCTGATTATTAAGATGCAAGAAGGACATCAAAAGACAGTTCTAAAAGTTGGCACGGTAACTCAAAGTTTAAATAATTATATCAATACTTCTACTTCAAGCCTAAATCATAATATAAATTCAATTAATGAAACTACTCCTCAAATGCATTTTGAAGTTTCAGCTGGTGTTCGTCCAAATTTTAATAAATTAACTGTTTCTTATAGCCGAGTACCATTTCTTACTGAAGCACAAAGTTCTGCAAGAAGCGTGAGTCAAGCATTAGATAACAATATAATCCTTTGGCGCCCTCCTATCGGGAGCAAAGCACTTAACCCTCTTGAAGAATTATTATTAAACTGTTTACCAAAGCAAAAAATCTATCCGCTACCTCCTTATGCGAATATCCTAGAAAAATTTGTAGAAGATGGTTTTATTACTTGGGAAGATATCAAAGTAGTTCATGATGTACTCACTCCTGTAAGAAAGGGGTTGGGCGATAATCGCTCTCACGTAACCAATATGGATTTTGTTTCAGAAGCTGCTAAAGTACAACAAGCAGCAAAAAAAGTGGAAGATATAGCAAAGAAATATTTTCAATTT
>BMAH01000077.1 GCA_014132615.1 Gammaproteobacteria bacterium | reverse complement strand
TCGGTACTCTTAGGATTAAAGGATAAAACCATTTTAGATTCTGAAGAATCGGAAGATGAAGCTTTGGCTCCTGAAGTAGAGGATGAATTTGCCAATGCTTTTGATCACGCTGTTCGTGATTTCTTTGCAGAGCCTGTTGAAGACCGTCCAGTTTATTTAGCAAGTTCTGCTTCAAGCATGGTCTTGCCAAAAAGAAATACAGAACAGGAGCCTACTTCTAGCTCCACACCGAAAACATTACCAGACCCCAAAAAAAGTGATCCTGTAAATTGGAAAACTGTCGCTTATGTCGCTGCAGGTATAACTATCGGCTTATTAGTCGTCGGTGCAGCAATTGGCGTTACTGTTGCTACTTACGGTGGTGCATTGCCTGTTATTGCGGGTTTAGGAGTTGCTGGGCTATTAGCTGTTGGTCTTAGCACGTCTGGTCCACTTGCTAGCATTGTGGGATTTGGCATCGTTTCAGTGGCTGCTATTAGTGTCAGTGCTTCAGTAGGTGGACTTGTTGGTTATGGAGTAAAAAAGGCACTGGATTACACTAAACAATTTTTTGGTAGAAAACGAGATCCTCGTTCTGCACCTGCTAATGTGAATGTAAACCAAGCCGATATACATCAAAATGAGGCTCATTCGAGAAGATCAAAAAATGCGGAAATAGTAGCAACACTTAACACTAATAATATTTCTGAGAAAGATGCGGAAGAGCAACAAGATGATCAGCCTGATGTACTTTTAATTACTAAGAAACAAAAAAGAGATAATACCTTAAAAAGATCCATGCAAGCGTTAAGATCAACGACATCTTGGTTACCATCTGTCCGCACTTCAGTCAAATCGACCAAATCATTTAATATAATAGGTAACTCAAAAACCTATTTAAATCAAAATAGAACAGGCGCTTAAAAGCGCCTTTTTAAGCTAACAATCGCTCTTAACTAGCAGGATTACTAGCCGTATTAGCAGCTGCTTCCACTTCTTTCATACTCAAACGTATACGACCTTGCTTATCAATTTCTAGCACCTTCACTCTCACCGCTTGGCCTTCTGCTAATCTGTCACTCACATTAGCAATACGTTCATTGGCGATCTGCGAAATATGCACTAAGCCTTGTTTGCCTGGCAAGATATTCACTAATGCACCAAAGTCCATGAGCTTAGTCACGGTGCCTTCGTAAATATGACCAACCACCACATCGGCAGTTAATTTTTCAATACGACGTATGGCTTCTTCACATGCAGCTAAATCAGCAGCAGCAACTTTCACTATGCCATCGTCAGTGATATCAACAACCGTACCTGTTTCTTCTGTCAATGCACGGATAGTTACACCGCCTTTTCCAATCACATCACGGATTTTATCTGGTGGAATGCGCAAAGTTAAAATGCGTGGAGCGTAAGCTGACATTTCTTGTCTAGCGCCCGTCATAGATTGCTGCATAATATTTAAAATATGCAAACGACCATCGCGCGCTTGCTCTAATGCGCTTTGCATAATAGCTTGGGTGATACCATCAATTTTGATATCCATTTGCAATGCAGTAACGCCTGTTGTTGTGCCTGCTACTTTAAAATCCATATCACCTAAGTGATCTTCATCACCTAAAATGTCAGTTAAAATAGCGTATTGGTCACCTTCTTTCACTAAGCCCATTGCAACACCTGCAACGTGGGTCTTAATTGGCACGCCGGCATCCATTAATGCAAGGCTAGTACCGCAAACGCTTGCCATAGAGCTTGAACCATTAGATTCAGTAATTTCAGAGACAACGCGTAATACGTAAGAAAATTCTTTTTGCGTTGGGAGAACGGGCGTAATACCGCGTTTTGCCAAATTACCATGGCCAATTTCCCGACGTTTTGGACTGCCTACCATGCCCACTTCACCGACTGAGTAAGGAGGGAAGTTGTAATGCAGCATAAAGTTATCTTTACGTTCGCCTTCTAACGCATCAATTGTTTGGGCATCACGCTCAGTACCTAACGTTGCAATCACAAGCGCTTGTGTTTCGCCACGAGTAAATAAAGCAGAACCGTGGGTACGAGGAAGTACACCCACTTGTATGTTAATAGGTCTAACAGTTTTAGTGTCGCGTCCATCAATACGTGGTAAGCCTTGTAAGATACGGCCTCTAACGATTTTACTTTCTAAGCGACTAAAAATGTATTTTGCATCTTGAATTAAGGTAGATTCATCTTTGCCTTTTCCTACGTTTTCAGAAATAAGTTGTTCGATTAATTTATCTTGTAATTCTGCAATCGTGTCTTGGCGGTCGCGTTTATCTTTAATTTGATACGCCTTTTCAATTTCTGCGCCACATATCTCAACGACACGCTTTTCAAGTTCTGTATCCACTTTAGGTGCTTCCCACTCCCAAACGGAAGTGCCAGCTTCTTCTGCCATTTCTTTGATAACACTAATGGCTGTTTGCATTTCTTTATGTGCAAACATGACTGCGCCTAACATAATGGATTCGGGTAATTCTTTCGCTTCTGATTCAACCATCAACACAGCGTTTTCCGTGCCTGCAACCACCATATCTAAGTTAGAAATTTCTAACTGTGCTTGAGTAGGATTTAATACATAACTATCGTCAATGTAACCTACGCGCGCTGCAGCTAAATGATTGGTAACAGGTAAGCCAGATAGAGCAATGGCAGCAGATGCGCCTAACATAGCAGGAATATCTGAGTTAATTTCTGGATTAGATGATAAAACGGTAGCAATAATTTGTACTTCTAAATTAAACCCTTTAGGAAATAATGGACGTAATGGCCTATCAATGAGACGGGCGGTAAGGGTTTCTTTTTCAGATGGTTTGCCTTCGCGTTTAAAATAACCACCTGGTATGCGGCCCGCGGCATAAGTACGTTCTTGATAATTAACAGTTAAAGGGAAAAAGTCTTTATCACTTGCCCCATCATCTTTACAAACTGCTGTGACTAAAACTACGGTATCATCCATTCTAACTACGACGGCAGCCGTCGCTTGACGGGCAATTACTCCCGTTTCTAAGGTTACAGTGTGATTACCATAACGGAATGTTTTTGTAATAGCTGTCAAATTATTCACCTAAATTAAATATTAAATATTGAGTGCAAAAGGCCCCGACAATGAAGTCTGCCGGGGTTGAAGCAAAGCAATTGATATGAGTAAAAACTAGCCGCGAATTTCTAACTCTTTGATAACTTTCGCAT
>BMAH01000076.1 GCA_014132615.1 Gammaproteobacteria bacterium | reverse complement strand
ATCTTCGTAAAAATCCATTTGGTTGCTGCCAAATAGATCACTTGATAATGCTTTATTCGCATCACGCATACTGCGCAATACTATTTGCATCAACATAGCTTCAAATTCTCTTGATACTTCTTTTTTAGCTGCCTCTGGATCTTTAGTTGAAGCAACGCGTAAGCGCTCCAAGCTTTGCATATCTGTGTAAACGCGTGTTTCTGTGCCGAGCTTATCCATAGTAATTACCCTAAATTACTTCTAAATCAGCATGTAGTGCACCTGCTGCTTTAATTGCTTCAAGTATTGCAATGATATCACCAGGAGCTGCGCCAACATTATTAATAGCATTTACTAAATCATTAAGTGAAGCACCAGGCGCAAAGACAAACGCCCGATTTTGTGATTGATTAACATTGATATCAGAAGCGGTTCCTGCAACGGTTGCACCATTTGAGAAAGCATTAGGCTGGCTAACAAAGGGTCTTTCGGAAATAACAACGGATAAATTACCATGGGAAACAGCCACAGGTGATATTTCCACATTTTGGTCAACTACAATCGTACCAGTACGAGAGTTAACAACCACTTTGGCGCGTACCGCTGCAACTTGTACATTAATATTTTCTATACGGGAAATAATAGGTACGTAACGGCTGCGTAAAAAAGGGGGCGTCGTATGTGTATGAGTAACTTGTGAAGTCGTGGTAGAAATTTCTTGGTCTTTGTAATAGGCTGTATCACTATGATAACTAGGTACATCCATAGCATCAACGGGTAGCTTATCAATTTTAACTTTAATTGAGCTTGCATCTTGTGCTCTTGCCACTTTTTTTCCAAACTCTTTATTGATTGCCTGTTCAACTATTTCTGCAGTAGTAAAGTCAGGCTTAATTAATTCAAACGTTACAGCCCCATCTTGTACAAAGGGCATATCTACTGATTTTTCAACCGTAGCACCATTAGGTATACGACCACTGCTTGTTACATTTACGATTACTTTTGAACCATCATTACCTTGAGCACCAAAACCAGAAACGACCACACTGCCTTGAGCAACGGCATAGACTTGGCCGTCTGCACCACGAAGTGAAGTCATTAATAATTCACCACCGCGTAAACTAGTCGCATTACCAAGTGAGGCAACAGTTAAATCAAGCTTTTGGCCTGGTTTAGCAAAAGGAGGTAGTGAAGCAGAAAGAGCAACAGCAGCAATATTTCTTAACTGCATATTAGCGCCAAAAGGAATACGAATACCAAATTGTAACAACATATTAATGAAGCTTTGTTGGGTAAAAGGTGTTTGATTGACCCTATCACCCGTGCCATCTAGGCCGACAACTAACCCATACCCTACCAATTGGTTGTCACGCACACCTGCAATATTAGTTATATCTTTAATTCGCATAGCATGGGTAAGCGTTAAGGGCAGAAACAATAACACGAGTAAAGCTAATTTTTTAATATGCATTCGTATTCACCTTGCTGGCATGGCTAAATTACTTCATGCAATTTTCATGCCATTTAATCGTCTTTAGGTTTTATTGCCCAAATGCTACTATGTTAGTTTACTAGGATTATGTTAAAGACAGGTAGTCTATGAAAATACAAGGTGGTCAATCGGGTTCAGTTAATTCTACTTCTACTAAATCTACATCAAGCTCAGCCAGTCAAGATACTGATAATATATTTCTAGATATCATGGCTGCCGTATTACCTGAAGCAGATAAAACAAAAGCGGCAGTTTCGAGTGAAAATGAAGAACAGCAACAAGAAAAACCACCACAAGATGAAGCTGTTTTTATAGATGCTTTTGCAATTAAGTTAAATCCTATGCTATTGCAAGAAGAAGCTATCATCACTCAAAAAGAGAATGATCAAATTAGCAGTGACATGAATGAGCAAGTAGGTGAGATT
>BMAH01000075.1 GCA_014132615.1 Gammaproteobacteria bacterium | reverse complement strand
AATTAATTGTGTGGATATATTGCCAAAATTACAAAGAATATTTTACTAAACCGCACATCGGGCTTCGAAATTCATTTTAAGTGGTGCTGAAGACCAAACTCCATGACAATAACGTATGATGACTTTGCCAAGCTCGAAATAAGGGTGGCAAAAATTATTGCAACTGAAAAAATCCCCGGCAAGACCAAGATAATCAAAGGCACAATCGACCTTGGCGGAGAAACACGCAATCTCATAATTGGCGGCGCTCAGCACTTTATGCCGGAAGATCTTGTCGGTAAAACTGTGATTGCAGTAACTAATCTAGAGCCAAAGACAGTTGGCGGCGTTGAATCAAACGCGATGCTTTTGGCAGCAGACACTGATGAGAAGCCATACTGGTTGAGCGTTGACGAGTCTGTGCCACTTGGAACTAAAATAAAATAGCTAGGCAATTCCGGGGCTGTCTTTTTTTGTCTCTGCTGGCTTTTCTGCGGCTTTTACTAATAGTTCCGCAGTATCGATTTTTATTTTCAGGATTTTCTCGATTTTGTTTATGATGTTAATTGCTGCCTTGTGTTGTGGGGCCTCAGCATCAAAGATTTCGCCAAAGAGCCCTATGCCGTCGATTTGTTTTTCTTTTGCGGCACCCAAAACCAAGCCATTGAACCAAGTTATGCTTCGCACATCGTTTGGCAAAATCTTGATTCCGTTTTCTTTGAGCATATCGAGAATTTTCTGATCAGTTGCAATCCCATACACTCCTATGCCGTCAGTTTTTTCCATCGGCAAGTATCCGCCAGTTGAAACTATCATCTTGATTTTGCCCCATTTTTGCACAGTCTCTATAACAAAGTTCACCAAGTCTATCACCATGTTTGGCTCTTGAGGCTGGTTTTCTCCAGTGAATATGACAAGTGAGTTTTTCTCATCAACTAGAATTTTGTATTCGTCAAATGGCACTTCAATTAAGCCATCTTTTTGGTTGATCCAAGGCTTGTCAGAAAGCTGAATTTTGGCAGCGTCTTTTGCACCTGTATTTTTTGCAATATGTTCAGTAACCAAGCCACCAACCCGACCCATGTCTGGCAGCGAAGAAATCAAAATTATCTCTTCAATTTTGGGCGTGCCAAAAAACTCTGTTTTCATCAAGATACAAAAACAAGAAAAAGTATATGCGCTTTACTTCTAACTCTTAAGGAGCTAGTCGTAAATCATCAGATTCTTTTCTTCTAGTAGGGAATGCAGGTTGTTAACGGATCTGTATACGTCTGGCTCTTTTTTAGCGCCGGTGCATACGAGTTTTCCTGATGAGAAAAGCAGGATCACGGTTTTTGGGTCAAGCATCCTGTGTATTAGACCTGGGAACTGCTCTGGTTCGTACATGCTTCTTGGTAGGGTTCTTGCCGCCTGCTCTAGGTGAATTTTTCCACCAAGGTTGATTGATGCGACAATGTTTTGGATATCAACTACTGCATCCTTTTTGACTTTGATTCCACCCTTTCTGAGCTTTTGAAC
>BMAH01000074.1 GCA_014132615.1 Gammaproteobacteria bacterium | reverse complement strand
ACACATTGTTTAAAATGTCTTTAATATTTTCTTTGTGTAAACCTATCATGCAATAATGCTTTGCTAATTCGGTTATACTAAGATCGAGTTGATATTGCTCATATTCATAAATACTAAGTAATCTATCATAAATTTTTTCTTTATCTGCGCCTGATGCAAATACAGTGCCTTTTGTGCGCATAATTTCTTGTGTAGTAAGACCTGTTGCCCAAGGGCCTAGAGCAAAAGCGTTAATATAGTTTAATCTGCGATTTCCAAATTGAATTTTTGCAGCAAGAATAAGTGAATTCTTAACTGTCTTTAATTCTTTTTGACTACGTATCCAACTAGTTGGTTTATCTGAAGTACCTGTTGATGTGTCTGCCTTAGCATGTAAGGGATATTTACCATTAAAATGAGTATCGCAATCATGTTCTTGAATTTTAATATAATTAGCTTTACTTGTTTGAGGAATATCATTAAAAATAGTAATGCTATTATAAACTACTTTGGTGATGTGATTATGATAAGCAGGAACACCACTATAAGCTTCTTTAAACCGTTGGTTAGCAAGAATTTGGCCTGCATCAAATAATTTTTTTTCTGTTCCGACTAAAAAAAATCTTAAACCAATTAGGTTATGATGATTTATAGTTGTTTGATAAAGCCAATCTAACCCAGCTACTTTAGCAGTATTTGCTGCTTTATTAACAAACCAGGAACCAAGTGGTGTTAAAAATGCATAAGGAGACATTGATAAATAAGATGTGTTGTTTGGTAGCTTAAAAGTGGAATTAATAGGTGTTTTATTAAAGTTGCCAGCGTGTTTGATTTAGACATTAATTTAGGTGTGGAAGCTGATTATGAAATTTGGCTTAGAAAAATAATTGAGTCTCATCCTGACATTGCTAAAGAATTATTTGGTAAGAATAAAGGCTTACCTATGGTTTTCCATTTTGATCCTCTAAATTATCATTTTGAAATTGACGAAAATGGGTGCTTGGTTGCAACTTGTACTCGTAATGATAGATCCTCTCCACGTGTTCGTTACAATATAGAAGATCAAGCCGCCATATTTGCTTCAAGTACCGTGCAAGCCATATT
>BMAH01000073.1 GCA_014132615.1 Gammaproteobacteria bacterium | reverse complement strand
CTATTATTTTTTCCTATATAAACATCACTAATAACTTCTTCAGGAATATTCGTATAACAAGCAACCCCAGCAAGGTTATACTCACCTGTTGACAAGATATCTTTAATAATAAACCGTAAAAAATTCACCTCTAACATATTAGTTTCTACCTTTTCTTTTATTAGATAAAAATAATTCTCCATCTCTGCTTTAAATAGCAATTTTAGCTCTTGGCAAAGATCAACCAGAAGCTTTGCTTCGAGTAAAAGATTTTCTGCCTTAGTAAACTGACGGGAATTTATTTCAATCAAATGACAAAGTGGCTCCACTGCCGACATACTTTTACTCCACTGAAGGTTAAGACGACTTAAAAAAATAAGCGATTAGCTTTTGCCTATAATTGATTGATATTGCCAATTAGATATCTTTGTAAATGAAATTTGACCCTGATGAATAGAAGCAGCTTTCATACTTTTGCTTACCTTTTAGTGTTAATTCTTCCTTATCTATTACTTCTTAATTAACAGAAATAATTTTTGAATTATACATTTAGTTTAATTTAATTCAACTAGCAGTTGAATTAAATTAAATTTCAAATATAAAAATTACTATCTATTAAACTATTGGTTCAATAGAGCATATGCTATAGTTCACATTAGTTAAAATTGAATAATTTATTTTTATAATTATGAGAGGGCCGCATGGATCGCAATATTTTTACCCAGAACTTTTCTAAAAGGCTTAATGAATCTTTGCTAAAAGGAGGTTACTCTTCCATTCGCTCTAAGAGTGGCATAGGAATGGCAGAACTAGCAAAAGTTGCTGGCGTCTCTTTCCAAATGGCAACAAAATATGTTTCAGGACTAGCATTACCAAATTGTCATATAGTTTTAAAAATCGCCACATGGTTAAATGTTTCTCCTACTTGGCTACTCTTTGGTGAAATCGAGAAACCAGCTTCGGCTCAAACATTGAGCAAATCTAATACTTCAATAGAAATTGAATTTGAATTACTAAAATATATTTTGAATAAATTTTCATTTTTGCTTCAACCTATTTCAAGTCAAGATAAAATCGCCAACTATATGGCTGGCGTTATATATGATGCCTCTCATATCAATGCTAATCATGAAACTATTAAAAACATTATAGACATGATGGTCTCATCAGCAACAAATCTTATAGATATGAATGAACAAAAAAGCGCATAATTATGGAAAAATTGCTACCACTTACCAACTTTGGCCAATCCCGCCAAGGTGCAACTCGAGCAAAACTGTGTATACACCCAGAAATTATGGATATCCTTTTTAAGAACAAAGAAAAAATTTATCGAAATTTGATAGATTTAAAAGGAACGTTTCTTTTAGATCACATAGCAATACAAATAATTGACCCCGCTAAAAGGCTTGTAATATTCTCCATTAACCCCTCTGTTGAATACAATTTGATAATTCAAAACCTTTGGCAACAAGATAAAAGCTTTGATCCTTGCTTTCAATTACAAAATAATTTCTATCTTTGGCATCAAGGATATTCAGAAAAATACCTTGACCAATTGAAATATTTAAAAGAAAAGAAACATGGTTTTACCTTAGGATTTAATCTTTCCAAAAGTGTTAATAATTTTATAATTACTTATTCTTATGCAACTCGAAGCGCTAATACTGACCTACTTGATTTCTACC
>BMAH01000072.1 GCA_014132615.1 Gammaproteobacteria bacterium | reverse complement strand
GTGATATCGATTTTAATTTGTCATTAATAACCATATTTTTACTCACACCATCAATGTTTGATCTTTTAGCTATATCGAGTAAACACTCTCCATTTACGGGCATGAATGCTGCAAGATAAATTAATAATTTAACGTTTACGTGCTCAGCTACTTGGCTAATCACCATACCAGACATGCTATGTCCTACTAAAATAATTTCATGATTAGCTTCAACATGCTTAATTTGGTCAATTACATAATTGACATATGTCTGTAAGTGAATATCTGTAAAATCATTTGTTATATTTCCTCCATGCCCAGGTAAATCAATAAGGAGAGTTTTGTATCCTTTTAACCTAAGAAAATTTGATACTTTCTGCCAACCAAAGCTTGATTGCCAAGACCCATGCACCATGACAAATATTGTTGATTTTTTATTCATTTTAATCCCAATTAAAGAGGCTTCTTTGTAGAAACCAATTCGACGATATCCCTGCTTCTTCTCCTGACATTGATAAACTGGATTGCGATTTCTTAATCGCACCCGCATAACAGGTTAAACTATATGAAATTTTTCCACTATATTTTTCTATCAATTCCTGAAGATTGTAAATATGTTTAGTTTTATTCCACACATCAACTATTCGTAAGCTTGCTTCCTTCCCTAAAACGACAGCATTTAATGCGTGTCCATAAGGTGTGCTTTAGTATCGTTAGAAAAATTACGAATAAAGAGATAAATAGTCTCACTGCTTACATAATTTTTTTATAAGCCATTAAAAGATCTAAAAATTGATTCGCTAGCATAAGTGGCCTTTATTAGAGGGTTTATAAGAGGCAATACCCTAGCATAACTTCGTTGTAAGTTTAAACGAATGGTGAATTTAACTAATTGAGCAAATAAGTTTCCTAGGAAGTTAAATGCTTAATAATGAAATGAAGTTAATCGTGAAGTATCCCCCATTTTCCCTTTGGTATCACAGTAGGGGTTGTTTTTTAATGATCCGTTAAGCTTGATTAAATATAATAGTTAAACCAAAAAGTCATAACTC
>BMAH01000071.1 GCA_014132615.1 Gammaproteobacteria bacterium | reverse complement strand
GGCCCTGGAATATTACAAGTCGCTGAAAATTACTTTTGCATCGTTATTTCCATCTGGAGTATAAAACGTGATAGCGAAACAAGCGAATACACCTGATAATTTATTATGTATGCCAGAACCTGAACGCTTACTTAATGCGATATCAGGCCTCGGAAAAGTCCAAGAATATATCGATAATTTTCACAAATTACTGGAAGAAGATGATGTTGATAAGATAATTGAAAAAATGGATTACTACATATCAATCCTACAAAGTCAATTATCAGATGTGCCAGCCATCACAAGCTGTTATAAGACTGATCAACATAGGAAATGCGATGAATATTTCTATATCCAAAGAACAGATCAAGATGTGGAGAAGAGATATATTCTGAATGCATTCATCATTGCTAGAGATGTATTGGAAAATAACAAGATTGACAACTACCTTGAAAAAGAAAAAATAAAATTGGCATTAGATGTTATGTCTAAATTATTGAATCATGCGTTATCAAGAGGCAAATTAAATGAGTGTACATAATGTAAATAGCCCTGCCATCTTACGTTGGAAGATAGGGCATAGATTGTTTTTCTTTATCACGCAAGGATTAATTGTGGTTCACCATGATATCAAGAACTGCATTGTTAATAAAAAATACGCAGAGGCGATTAAAGTAATGGAGTTGGCTATATCATTATTTGATGCTTCAATTGAAGCATTTAATTTTAGCTCTGGTTACACAAAAGAAGAATATGAAATCGAAGTTAGGCCTAGCGTTGCTCCCCCACATTTTGAAACGTTGCTTTCAGGAACGGAATATATTGATCACACAGAGATGCTAAAAAAAATCAAGTCCTGCAGAGAATATTTCATTGATTTGCCAGAGGTTTTGAAACCAACCTATGAAAAATATATCGCTACCATAACAAAAGTATATTGCAATCATTCCAAAATATGCTCAAGAATCGTGGGAGATCATAAATCAGAACCAGCGAAAATTAGAGAACAGTATATGACTAGAACGCTAAAGTATGCAGGTATAACTGACAAGACCTGAAACGGGTAGTTACACAGAAATATTTACAGGCTTGACCTAATGCATAGAGCAGAGACCTTATCCGCCTATTTTTTTTTAACTATGGCAACATTAATTTGGGCTGGAAACTTTGTAGTTGGTCAGATAGTACATACTGAGATTCCACCTTTTACGTTAGCGTTTTTCAGGTGGCTGATAGTGATTATTATATTGTTACCTCTCCTGTATGCCACAATGCTGGAAAACATTTCTGAAATCAAGAAACACTTTAATAGTTTGTTGTTACTTAGTCTTTTAGGTATTGTCCTTAATACTTCTCTTGTTTATCTTGGATTAAATTTCACTACGGTTCTGAACGCAAGTTTAATCTATGCAACGGTGCCAATGCTAATTATCTTGTTATCATTCATCTTTCTGGGTGAATCGTTGACCCAATATAAAATAGTCGGAGCACTCATTTCGTTGCTTGGTACATTATTTATATTATTAAATGGTAATCCACTTACTCTATCGAAAATACAGTATCAACTCGGCGATATTTTTATCCTAATTGCAGCAATCTCGTGGGCGCTTTTCTCGGTTATCTATAAAATGAGTCCTATACAAATATCTCCTTTTTTATTTTTACTAG
>BMAH01000070.1 GCA_014132615.1 Gammaproteobacteria bacterium | reverse complement strand
AAGATGGTTGCAATGGCATCCAGAATAAGTGGGAAAGTTTAAGCTCTACTATTTTTAGCATCAATAGTAGGTTATTTTTGCGGAGAATTTCTAAACTCGGTGATTTTAGCCAAGCTTAAAGTGCTGACCTCAGGGAAGTATTTTTTCCTACGAGTTATTGGAAGTACAGCTATCGGTGTTGGGGTAGATAGCATCATTTTTTGCAATATAGCCTTTTTTGGAATAATGCCTTTTTATATTATTTGGAGCATCGTGCTGACACAGTATTTATTTAAGCTATCTTACGAAATTATCATGTTACCTATGACTTATGTCATCACTAACTTTTTGAAGAAAGTCGATCAAGTAGATTACTATGACTTTCATACTAAATTTAATCCATTTTCTCTTAGCTTATCTAATTAGCAGATTATTTTTCTATACCAATTCCCAGTAGGTAAATGGTCTTTATTTGAAATATTACCTAACTTAACAAAATGCTTAGCTGATACAGAAAAAAATGCATTTATATTCATTTTTTTAACATCGGGTGCTTTGTAGACATTCCCGCCTTTAAGTATTTCATGTTTGCCTACCTCCTCTTCCGTCATTTCAACTACAACCGTCCGAATAGGAGATGAGCTATCATCAGCATTGTAATTTTTTGCTTGCTGCAGAAGAGATAGTAATAAAGCATTTTGCCTTTTTTCTGCTCCTGATCCCCTTTTAACAATAAGATCAGTCACATGAAAACAATTACCGCCAAAGGATAATCGATTTTGCAATTCATATAGCAAAACACCTTCTATTTCATCTGCTTCGTCCTTCAGTGCTAATAGGTGATGATCAGGATTGCTGCGCATGAATGCTTGTAAATTTGCTTGATAAGAAATATTAGCATTCCTATCTATAAATGCTTGAATATGTGTTTGCTTTTCTTGGCTTTGTGCCCGCAGATCTTTTTCATCATTAATCAGATAAGTCGGTTTTAACGGCAAATCACTCAAAGTTGCCAGAACAGAAATTGGGGGTCTGACTGCGTATGCTGTATGAGTCAATCCAAGATTGAGATAAAAGCGATGAGCATCTACTTTTTCTAATCCAGAATCAAGCTCACAAGGAAGATTGGTTTCAAGAATTTCTTCCATCATTTCTCCACCAACACCTTTACCACGATATTGTGTATCTACCACTAAATCAGCTAAGTAATTAAATTTACCTTTAATAAGCGATGCCGTGGGGTAATAAGCTCCTACTCCTACTACTTTATCATCTCGCAAAGCAGTAACAAATTTGTACCGCCAAGGAATTAAATTACTAATTTCTTCTGGTGTAAGAGATGGGCGCAATTGACACAAAATATTTGTCCATTGAGTAAATCTAGCTTTATTAAGTGTTTTCCTTAAATTCATATTCCCCTCTAATTTTTTTCTATGAAATTGCTTCGCTTATTATCCTAGGGACTCTTATTCTACTCACAGTGGGTTAAACAACGGTTTTTAATTTGCCAAAATCTTAAATCGATTGGGCTTTTCCAAACCCCCAAGAAC
>BMAH01000069.1 GCA_014132615.1 Gammaproteobacteria bacterium | reverse complement strand
GGCTAGCGCATCTAAGTGCCTTCTGCGAGCTAGATACATTCCCTCGGTGGTTGATTGCACGCCTATGAGGTGTTTGATTTCTTCTTTTAGTAAATCAATACCTGTGCCTGATTTTGCAGATAAGAAAATGTGGGTAACGTCGTTAATGATGCATTTAGCAGGGGTTACATTTATTAGATCTATTTTATTTTTTATAACAATAACGGGTTTATCCTCTATAAAAGCAGGTAATGCATTAGTTACATCAATACTCGCATCACACACATGCAAAATAATATCTGCTTGCTGCATTTCTTGATGTGCTCTGCGTATTCCTTCCTGCTCAACGATATCGTCACTATCACGTAAACCCGCTGTGTCTATGATATGCATGGGTATATCGTCTAAAAGAATATGGTCACGTAGGACATCACGCGTCGTACCTGGAATAGCTGTCACAATCGCGACATCTTTACCGCTTAAACAATTTAATAAACTCGATTTGCCTGCATTAGGGGCACCAGCAATAACCGCTGTAAAACCTTCGCGTAAAAAACTACCTTGTTTTGCTTTTTGCTGAATGGATGCAATGTCAGCAAGTATAGTTTGCATTTGAGACGCAATATTATCATTCGCTAAAAAATCAATTTCTTCATCTGAGAAATCGATAGCAGCTTCAATATAAATACGTAAGCGAGTTAATTTTTCAGTTAGCTCTGTAACCGTATTTGAAAATTCACCTTGTAGTGATCGCATAGCAGAACGTGCGGCTTGTGTGGAAGAGGCATCGATTAAATCAGCAATTGCTTCAGCTTGGACTAAATCTATCTTACCGTTTAAAAAAGCGCGCTCAGAAAATTCGCCGGGTTTTGCTAATCTTGCGCCTAAGTCCAATAATCGTTGCAAAACCAAATCAACAACGACGGTTCCACCATGACCCTGTAATTCAACAACATCTTCGCCAGTAAATGAATGCGGATTAGGAAAAAAAATCGCTATCCCTTGATCTATTACAGTCTGATCTGCATCTAAAAAGGAAAGATAGGTTGCTTCTCGCGGATTAAGATCGCTATTTAATAATTGCTGTGCAATGGATTTCGCTTTGGGACCAGAGAGACGGATGATGGCTATCCCACCACGCCCAGGCGGTGTAGCCTGGGCTGCAATGGTATCTACATTAACGTTTTGCATTCGCTTCTTTTTCAACGCGCTTCATGATGTACCACTGTTGTAAAAATGACAGTGTATTATTCACAAACCAATAGAGCATTAAACCGGCTGGGAAGTTAGCAAATAACACAGTGAAAATCACTGGCATTAGCATCATCACTTTTGCTTGCATAGGATCTGGCGGAGGTGGATTTAACCTCTGCTGTATAAACATAGAAATGCCCATGAGCACGGGTAAAATGTAATAAGGATCTTGTTGAGATAAATCATGTATCCAAAAAATAAACGGTGCTTGTCTTAATTGAACGCTTTCAACTAATACCCAATACAATGCAATGAAGACAGGAATTTGAATGAGTATAGGCAAGCAACCACTCATAGGGTTTACTTTTTCTTGTCTATATAATTCTAATGTCGCTTGCGTCATTTTCTGTCTATCGTCTTTGTAACGTTCTTTTAACGCTTCCATTTTAGGTTGTAAGCGTTTCAAGCCACTCATTGAGCGATAGCTTTTTGCTGATAATTGATAAAATAAAAGTTTAATGATGATAGTGACAATGACTATCGCCCAACCCCAATTACCAACGAAATTGTAAATTTGCTGCATCATCCAAAAGATGATGTCTGAGATAAACCAAAACCAACCATAATCGATTGTTAGTTTTAAACCGGGTGTTGTTTTTTCTAATTGATCAGCAATCGCAGGACCACTATACAATTTCGCTTCAGTATAAGCACTAGCGCCTGGCTGCACGGTGATAGGCTGAGTAATCATGCCTAATGTGTATAAACCATTAGATGAGGCACGAGTATAGTAATCAGCAACCATGTCTTTAGGTGGTACCCATGCGCTGATGAAATAATGCTGTATCATCGCCGCCCAGCCGCCTTTCACTGGCTGATCCAAATTTTTCTCTTTCATATCGCTAAAAGATAATTTCTGGAAAGGTTTTTGCGGAGTAGAAATGGCACCGCCAAAATAAGTCGCTAAATTGACTATGCCGCTATGGGTAGGTGGAGGATTGTTAGTGCGCGCTAATTGTGTATATAAGCTGCCTACCCAGGGTTGAGTAGATTGGTTATTTATTTCATAACCGACTTTTACTTCATAGCTTTGACGCTGGAAAGTATAAACTTTGGTCACCGTTAAGCCATTGTCACCATGCCATACTAATCTTACTTTCAATTCATTTTGGCCAGGGCTTAAGCTGTAATCGGTTTGCTCGGCGGTGTAAACGGCTTGGCCTGCTTTGGTATCAGGACCTTGTTGCCCCACTAAACCACTTTCAGCAATGTAACGGGTTGCTGGTTCATTATTTAATAAAATGAAAGGGGTTTTGGAATTTAATGATTCAGGGTATTGCAATAACTTAACACCCAAAATATCTCCGCCTTGTGTATTTAGCGTTAACGCTAAAACATCGGTGGTCACATTCACTAGTTGGCCTGCAGAAGGGGTAGGAGCAGGAACTAATGCTTGCTGGGGTTTAACTTCCGCTGCTTCCTGAGCGCTTGCAGCTTCAGGCACGAAGCGGCTTTCCACAAGCTTTGGTTGAGTAGCTGTCAATTCTTGCGCAACAGGATGGTCAGCTACCCACGCTTGGTATAAGAAAAAACCCATGGTAGCTAATAAAACATAAAGTGCAATTCTAAGGTTATCTAGCATATTCTCTAACATCATAAGTTGGTAACTTCTTAGGGTTAAGGGACAGGGTCAATGCCGCCGGGATGCCAGGGATGGCAGCGCAATACGCGCCTTACCATATATAGACAGCCTTTTAAGCACCCATACGTTTTAATTGCATCTATGGCATAAGCAGAACAGCTAGGCTCAAAACGGCAACAATGGCCTAATAATAGGCTTATTGCAAAGCGGTAAACCTTGATTAATTTGATTAATCCGCCTTGTAAGAATTGATTAATTGCCATAAGTGATCAACGTTTGCTCGCCACGTCTTCTTGTCGATTAAAGGGGTACATTCTGACCGTAATAGTACAATGATATCAAGCCCTTTTAGGCTTTCTTTATGCTGCCTAAAGCTTTCTCGAATAATACGCCGCAATTGGTTACGCTGAACCGCTTTTTTAGCATAACGTTTACCCACAATAATACCTAACCTAGCATGGTCTTTTTGGTTAGACTTATGCAGTGCAATCAAAGACTTATGTTTGGTTTTGTGCGGGTTATCAAATACAGACTGGAAGTCATTTTTGCTAACCAGCCTGTAAATTCGAGAGAAACTCAAAGGACGCCTATACTATACCGCTAATCTTTTACGGCCTTTTCTACGACGCGCACTTAACACTGCACGGCCATTTTTAGTTGCCATACGAGCACGGAAGCCGTGAGTTCTTTTTCTTTTTAAAACACTAGGTTGGAATGTTCTTTTCATTGCCTATACTCGAAAACGTTTTTTCATAGGGAGGCTATAATAGGGGTAGTAAGAAATATTGTCAAACTATAGCGTAAATTAAGGATATTTTAATTCTAAGGGCCTAAAATAGCTTTGTAAGTTGGGCGAAGTGTGCCCATAGTAAACAAGCAGTTGAAAAAATTATAAAAAGATTAAACGAGGGTAAGTGGTTGTGTCCAGCAACAGGTTAGGCAAAAACAAGGCTATTCAGTCTGATGATGAAGCTTTATCAGTTGATTCTGAAGCTGTGACTTTTACCATAGATAGTCC
>BMAH01000068.1 GCA_014132615.1 Gammaproteobacteria bacterium | reverse complement strand
ATACTAAAGACAAATAATGCCACTAGTATTTCGATTAAAGTAAAGCCTTTCTGTGAATTAAGTCTTGCGATAAACATAGCTTTCTAAACTCACGACTGGATTATTTTTTTCTAATTCTTGCTGAAATACAGCCACTTTTATTTTATCAATATGCATATTTGCCGTTGGCTCTTTACTTGCATGCCAAAACCAAGTTTGGCCTAACATCTCAATACTATCTTCACGCTCTTCTGATGTGCCTCGCATAGGAATCAATCCTGCGCGAATTTCATTTACTACATATTGCGCTGTCCATAATGCTTGTGTTTTAGCTTGTAAATGCGAAGTGCCGCGAATACTTTGTGAACTTGCTTTAATGACTGCCGTTAACGCAATACTAACGATGGCTAATGCGACTAATACTTCAATTAAAGTAAAACCGCTCTGTTTACGATAATAAGGTGTTGGTAACATTGCCATCTGCATCACCTTTGATTTCGTAAAGCGGTTTTTCACCTTGTTTACCTACGTAAATAGTAAACGGAGTCAAATCACCATTAGTTGAAATAATAATTTGCGGTTCATGACTCACTGCTTTACTCTCTTTTCCCATTTTGATATTGACTTCAATATCAGAGGGAATACGATGTTTACCTAACAAATTATCTTGCAATGGCTTCCAATAATTTTTCTTTTTATCGGTTTCCAATTGATAGCTAGCAAAATGAAAAGAATCTTGGTTTAACGCTAAACCTAATACGGTTGGCTGCAACATTGCCTGCTCTTCAGCTAGCGTTAAAATTTGAGTTAACTCTTCAGCAAACCGTTTTACTTCACGTTGTTCATTTTTTCCTATTGTTAGCAAAGCAACCGCTGTAACTATGCTAATAATAAAAAGCACGACTAAGATTTCAATCAAGGTAAAACCTTTCATCTTAGTCGTATAGGTCATTAACTTATATCCGATTCTGATTCACTGTTTATATTCCAATTGCCAATCTCACCACCGCCTTCTTTTCCTTTGGGACCGTAGCTAAAGATTTTCAATTTTTCATTATCATTAATGTATTGATATTGTTCGCCCCAAGGGTCAATAGGAATGTCTTGAACATAACCGTCTGATTTCCAATTTCTAGGAACAGGCGGCGTCGTTGGCTTTACGGTTAATGCTTCTAAGCCTTGGTCCGTAGAAGGATAAAACCCATTGTCTAATTTATACAGATCCAGAGCGCTTTGAATAGAGAGAATATCTTGTTTAACTTTGACCATACGAGCTTGTTCAGGCCGGCTCATGATTTTGGGGACGACGATAGCCGCCAAAATGCCTAAAATAACCACCGCGACCATAATTTCAATAAGCGTAAATCATCGCATTCTGCTTTCCAAAACCAATCCCAATTATTTAACTTTG
>BMAH01000067.1 GCA_014132615.1 Gammaproteobacteria bacterium | reverse complement strand
AAATGAAATTATGCAATGTGCAAGTAGGGCTTAATCAACCTTTCTTTTTAATCGCTGGTCTGATTCTGTGATAGAAGTAATAGGTGCAGTATTCAGAGACAATGCAATTGCTTCACCATTAAGTGACACAGCCCCTAATGTCGTATTGGTTTTTATATTTTTTATTTGCTCTTTTTTCACTTGAAATGAAATATCACTTTCTAAGCCTTGCCATGCAAACTTGCCAAATCCAGGGTAATTTATTGAAATAGGAAAAATTGAAATATGATTAATATATTGCTCGCCAAATCGCGCTAAAGTTTGAATGTTAGCTAAACCTTTAGGCCCTGGATTTCCCAAAAAGGTAACAACTTTATCGTTTGAATTAGCCACACTTTCAATATTTGCCATAGCAAACGTATAACCTTTGGTGACACCGCTATATACCAAAGGGCCATGAGAAATGGTTTGCTGCAAAAAGACTTTACTAGTAGATGCATCACCCGTTGGCACACTAAGCGTTGCATAAGAATGCAGCCAACCACGTTGATAATTTTCAACTGTTAACTTCATGCGATTTTCTGCATTGAAGTGCTCAATAAGATTTATATAATTTTGATGAAAGAAATACCCATCTATGTAAGGAGTAACAGCAGCGATAATTGCTATGACAATAATAAATGATAAAAGTTTTTTCATAGTATTAGTCCAATCCATTGCTATTTATTTTTAACAACAATCCAGTGTAACACATCCATTTGTAGGGACGATTTATTTTAATGCTGTCTTAGCTTTATTTATCACCATCGTTAGATGGATATAAAATGGATGATGGGGTAACCCTTGTTCCAATGTAGTGTCTAGCTTATTTAAACATTGCAAAAAATCAGCATGTGTAGAATAAACAGCATCAGGCAAGGTGGGTAATGAAAGAGGATGTATAGCTAATAAATTTTGCTTAGATAATACACTACACACATCCACATCTTCTTGAGCGCAGGCATAAATAACTTCTGTTATTTGCTGTAAGGTAGAGAGTAAATTAGGATTATCAATCAATGTTTCTACATTATCTTGTAGAAATTGATTAATATCCGTGAGTAATTCGTTAAAAATATCTTGAATTAAGAATTCATGCCTTGAATCCATGGCTTGCTTCCCATGTGAGAATTAAAATAAATACCCTGGTTTTTTAATGACATTATCTAATTCTTTTAACACGCTTAATAATTCCCGCATTTTATGTAATGGCCACATATTAGGACCATCAGAAGGTGCTTCATCAGGATTAGGATGTGTTTCCATAAAAATACCTGCCACACCCGCTGCAATCGCAGCCCTTGCTAAAACAGGCACAAATTCACGTTGACCACTGGATTTAGTTCCACCCCCGCCAGGTAATTGCACAGAATGGGTAGCATCAAATACCACAGGGCAACCGGTTTCACGCATAACTGCTAATGAGCGCATATCAGATACTAAATTGTTATAACCAAATGAAGCACCACGCTCACAAACCATAATATTTTCATTACCCACCGCACGCGCTTTATCTACCACATTTTTCATTTCCCATGGCGATAAAAACTGGCCTTTTTTAATGTTAACTGGTAAACCTAATCTAGCCACGCGTTCTATGTAATTTGTTTGTCTGCATAAAAAAGCCGGTGTTTGTAAAACATCAATTACATTAGCAACTTCTTCTAATGGCGTATCTTCATGTACGTCAGTTAAAACGGGCACACCAATTTGTTTTTTAACAGCGCTTAAAATTTGTAAACCTTTTTCCACACCAGGGCCACGATAACTACTGCCTGACGTTCTATTAGCTTTATCAAATGACGATTTATAAATAAATGGAATTTGTAATGCGGTTGTAATAGCTTTTAATTCACCTGCTGTATCAATAGCAAATTGCTCACTTTCAATCACACAAGGACCGGCGATTAAAAAGAAAGGTTGATTAAGCCCTACTTGCACATTGCATAATTTCATTT
>BMAH01000066.1 GCA_014132615.1 Gammaproteobacteria bacterium | reverse complement strand
AAAAATATATACGGAGAAGAAAGCTATCACACAAAATACTGTTAAAGATAACATTGTACAGTTACAAAGTTACATGGATCAGCATGAGCAGCCGAGAGGTATTTTGGCCATATTTAACTTTACAGATACGCTTTTAATGGCACCCAAAAAATGGTTCAACGGGCGAATTTATATTATATGCATTAACTTATGTGATTTATCAGCTAGTAAAAGAAAATCTTCTATTGAAATTATTGAATCTCAATCTAGCATCATTGATTTCATTACAGTCGATCACAATTAAGCAGGGTAACTGACTACATGTTTATCTACTAGAATTCTGTGATGGTGGAGGCATTTTAAGTTCTCGTAACGAAGGCAACAATTTACCTAATTCAACTTGCAAAGTAAGAGCTATACGGATCAACGTTTGAATAGATAAATTTTGCTCACCCCTTTCAATGCGTCCGTAATAAGCACGACCTAGCTGAGCTTCAGCAGCTAGGTCTTCCTGCGAAAACTTCTTGGCTTTCCGCAAGTCTCTAATGCGTTTACCGATCTTTACTAAGTTTGGGTGCTTTCGTTCCATAAAGAAACGGTAAACTTTATGCACCCAATAGAGCCACGCCTAATAAGGCGCATTTTTCTTGCCATAAGAACCCAATTTATGTATTATTCCTGGTCATAAAAACAGGTTATTGGCTATTTTTTATCTGCAATGAGTAAAAGAGTATGCACCCATTAGAATTGAATGAAACAACTATAGAGGAACAAAAACTAGCTGAAGTATCTCTATGGTGGCGCATGAAAGAATTCTCAAAGGACGCTTTAATTTGCGTAATTTTTTATGGGGTTTGCATGTTGCCTATTTGGCTAATATGTAAACTTATAGGTATTCTTATTCCTCTTCCCTCAATACATGCTAACAGCGATATTCTTTTAATTGTGATTATTTATTTCTGGTGGAACAGCTCAAGGGATTCTCGCATTCTGGAAGAACGAATAATTGACTTACAAAAAAAGATTGGTCTTTTGCAAAGAAAGCTCTAATCATCAATTAATTTCTGTGGTGAATAATCTTCCCGTGTAAAAACTTTACTTCTTAAAGCAAGATATGAATTCACAAATAATTGGCAATACGTTACAGCAGACAAAAATCATTATTGTTGTAAACGCAATCACAAAAAAGATGCCAGACCATTTTTGTGCTTTTTCCATTTTTTTAATTACAGGATCATCAAATGGCTCACATAACTCACTTTCATTATTATATTCTTTATTCAAATGACCAACTCCTTTTACTGCAAAATCTTGTCTCAGCCAGAGTGAATATAAAGACAAGCTAATTGCAATAATAAAACAACCACTTCCCGCTATTATCCAAAAAAAACTATGTAGAGCTTGATGTTTATAAAGCAGTAGCCCAAAAATAAAACCTAAAATTACGGTTGAAAGACCGACAATTGCCTTGTCATATGCTTGTGAAGCATCATGCATAACGTCAAAAAATTCTCTTCTAACGACATAATAACGCTCATCTAGCTTAATTTTTTTAGGCATTTTCTTTTTAGACATATCTCCCCCTAAACAGTTGGCTTACGTCTTGGCGGTGGCGGAATACTTCGGTCGCAAGAAGGAACTTTATCTCTTGGTGGAGGTGGTATGTACCTATCATCTCTTTTGGAAGGTGGTGATTTAGGAGGGCTTGGTAAAGGTCTATCATCTTTTTTTGGCGTAGGCTTAGGTTGCTTACGTTCGAATAAACTCGACCACACTTTATTTTTGTTTTTATCATCTTTTTTCATAAAAACCTCAATTAACTCTTTTAGAGCAACTGACAGATGATTTAGATCATTATTTGTACATTATAACATGTAGACTAGCTATTGAAGGAATGTTTACAGGAACGTTTTGAATTTTAATACGTTTTCAGATAGTAAAATGAAAGTTATAAATTACTGTTAACTCATTGATTTAATTACAAAGCTGGCGATGGGACTCGAACCCGCGACCTGCTGATTACAAATCAGCTGCTCTACCAACTGAGCTACGCCAGCGTATGTGTGAGGGGCAATTTTAGCTAGGTTGCGGGGTAAATAGCAATATGGGAGAGATGATAATTTTTATTTGAAATCTGGTCGTTAGCTGAATAGACTGCACATTATTTAGCAAGGATGCTGAGATGTTAAACGCTCGTGGGAAGAGAGTGAGTGAGAAGATTCGTGCCATTCAATCTGGAATGGACATTAAATTATTAGAAGAAATGCTTAATTTAGAGGAAGTTTTGCCTGAGCATCCTCGGAGAGAGGGGATTACTGGTTATTATGCTGAGATTGATATTAGTCAGCATGAAGTGATAGTGCCGAACTCGCCTCGTTTTCCAGATAAGGATGGGAACAACGAGAAGGTAGGTTTATTTGATGTGCCTATTTTTACTCTGAAAGAATGGCAGAAGAAATATCCCAAAGACCAACGACCCTCCCTGTTAGTAAATGCAAATTGGTTCAATATTTGGGAATCGGGTGTTCCCTTTTTTGGCCAGAAGATGAATATACGTAATACACCTAGAAGTTATCTAATTGGTTTATCGATTAGTAATGGGAAACTAGTTTCATCCCACACGGTTTGTGATCAACACAATGTTAAATTAGACACTATTGTTTTTAGTAAACATCAGGTTTACATCTCAATGCTAGAAAAACTCCTAGAAGTTATCTAATTGGT
>BMAH01000065.1 GCA_014132615.1 Gammaproteobacteria bacterium | reverse complement strand
GGTTTAGAGTAAATTCTTTATATAAAATTGATAATCCACAAAATGTCCCTAATGCGAGTCGTGTTGAATTTTATAATCGCTCACTTGGAGTTTTAATCACTTCAATAAGTATAGTGCATTATCACAATAGACAATTAACGATTATCAATTTAAATCCAAGCCCTTTTAATTATCAAAAAGTAGTTTTACTTGCCCAAGATTTTTTTAAAGAAATCATATTACATAAAAATACATTTTCTTGTTTTATTAATTTTAAACCAACTTCAAATTTACATTCTTTTATTAATTTCTTTTTAGCTTGCAAAAATATTTCAGATAAAGAAGATTATAGAGACATCATATCTGAATTAACTCAATTAGCATTTATACTAACTCGCTCATCTACGCAATATTCTTATTTAAGAGGAAATCATTTTATTTCTGAAGATTTGCCTTGGCGAGATTATGTTAATCCAGAAAAATCGGATTCTACGCAATTGATAGAATTAATTAGGAAATCTAATTCTTCTGAGCAAAGCAACAAAGAAATTTTGCGGGAATTAATGCATGGTTCACCATTAGATCAACACCATCTTCACTCTGCTATTTTTAAAGAAAATAATGATATTTTAGAGTTGCTATTAGTCTATTGCCAAAATAAACAAATACTAGCTGTTTATTATCCCTTCCCGCGTTATGAAACTGTTTTTGAAACTGCGAGACGTTTGGGCGATAAAGAGAAATTTCACATATTGAGTACATTTTATTTTCCACCACAAAGACTTTTCCCTCAAAGAAATACTCAAATAACTATTAGCCACATTTCTTCAGAGGGCAATGATCAACGAATCATTTCCCGGATTACTTGCAACATAGATAGGTCACAAAAAACATTAATAACGATAATGAAACGCACCAAGCAATTAACTCCCCATGAAAAAACTGCATTATGGAAACTATTTTTAGCTTGTTTTCCTAGCGTAATCCATACAAAAAGAGAGCGGTTATTTAACCAAGAGCTTGCTAATTCAAATACTTTTTTAGAATTAATTTTTGATGACGAAGGAATTATTGGGTGTAATATTTTCCAAGTTTCACCTCATAGCAAAGATGAAGATATAGTAATTTTTGCTATTAGATTAGCCATGCTACACCCTAACTATCATCAATATCGATTAATGTCTTTATTATCTTTTAGACCTTTATTTAGCTTACAACTCGCATTAGATAAAAAAATAATTGGGCATTTTGTAGCATTAAATGAGCATAGTTTTAAAACAATCGCCAGAAGTTTATTTTATCCCAAATATCAAGATTTGCATGGATATTGGGATGCTCTTAGAAAAGAAGTAGTTGAAAAAATGAATTATCCTTGGTGCTATCACGAAGATACTGTCTGTTATGTACCGGATGAATTAGGCTTTAAAAAAGAAACTAATAGTGGTGACTTACATACTAAATTTTTTTATCGATACATATTAGGAG
>BMAH01000064.1 GCA_014132615.1 Gammaproteobacteria bacterium | reverse complement strand
ACAAAATATCTCCTCTCCCAGCACCCACTGGCATTAAGATAGTATTTCATTATTCTTTAGTTTATCTGACTGCCTTATTCCTAATTATTTTACTTGACCATCACTTACTGACGACTTAATTATGAAAACTTATTCGACTAATAAAATTATTGTTCTAGTTGTTTTTGTCTGCGCTGCGATTATGACGTCTGTCTTTGTCTATAATTGGCGGGAACAAGCTGCGCGTTCTGTTATTGCCTTGGATAATGGTAGTGTCTTCCCTGCACCTAGACCGATTAAATCGTTTGAATTAACCTCCACGAATCAAAAATGGACGCAAAAGAATTTATTAGGCCATTGGAGTTTATTATTCTTTGGATTCACACATTGTTCTAACGTATGCCCCACTACTTTAGACATGATGAAACAGGCTTACGCTCCATTGCAAAAAGCGATACCTAACTTGCAAGTGGTCTTAATTTCTTTAGATCCAGAACGAGATACGCCTAACACGGTCAACGCTTACGCTAAGTCTTACCATGATGCCTTCCAAGGTGTAACCGGTAACATGCAAGAATTACGTAAATTGCAAAGCCAATTTAAAATCTTCTCTGCACGCGACCCTGAACCTAACACCAATTATCAAATTCAACACACCTCTTCGATTTTGTTAGTAAATCCTAAAGGAGAATGGGTTGGCTTGCTGCATTATGGAATGAATCCACAAGAGTTTGTCAAAGAAGTAAAGCAAAGTGTGGACTATTTGACGTAAATACCGGCTAACATAAATCACAAAATAAGCTTTGATTCCTTCTCCCGCCCACTATGTGAGAAAAAATCACTGCTATCCGTTGCGGGGGAAGGTTAGGATGAGGGAGAACCCATTAATTCTTTCTGCTCTAACAATTCAACGCAAGCCCTCACCCCGACCCTCTCCCACACTCACTGCCTATGTCCTTATCCATTACAACAGGTGGGAGAAGGAGCAAAACGAATAATAAAATACTATCTTAATGCCAGTGGGTGCTGGGAGAGGAGATATTTTGT
>BMAH01000063.1 GCA_014132615.1 Gammaproteobacteria bacterium | reverse complement strand
GTGGTTGCACCTTTTATTTATACGCTTTTTTAGCTATTTACTTGGAGAAAATTATATTAGCCAATAACAATTGGCGATAGATAATTATTTTGATGAAAGGAAAATTAATTCCTAAATGCAGCGATAGATGGATGGGACTGGCATGAGTATTGAATTAGATTAGAGGATGTTTTTACTATGATTAAAGTTTATCAAAAGCGTTGGTTTGATGTCGAATTTAATGAATTTTATCAATTAACCCCCAAAGCCATTGCTAGTACTGATTTTTATAAAAATTATTATAATAATTTTTATAAAACTTATTCCTCTTGGGATCACTTACCTATTCCTTATGTTAAAGATAGACAAGAAGCTGCCAAACATTTAGCAAACCTCATTCAAGAAAAAAATGTGCAAACAGCACTAACGCTAGGTTGTGGTAATGGCATTATAGAAAAGGAACTACAAACTTTAGCTCCAACTACGACTATTTTGGCTTATGAACCCGATGAAACTAATTTAACTTGGTTAAAAAAATTAACGAACGTTAAATTGTATTTTGGTCAATTTCCTGCTTGTCTGCCGGCAAATCAATCATATGATTTAGTATATTTATGCGATGTAGACTCTATTTTTACTGATGAAGAATACATATTATTTTTAACAACCTTTAAGCAAATTACTTCTGCCCCCATTTTATTAACTTGCATCATTAAACCCCTGCCTACTTTTTATGCTTATCTTAAATATTGGGTGAAATACGCTTTAGCTAAATTAGGTCTGTATAGCCTGGGGCAACTATTAGGCTATTCACGTTATTTTCGCGAGCATCAAGCTATTTTTAACCGTGCTGGTTACACGATTGTTAACAAAGGTGATCTTAATCAAGATTTAATGTGGATAGAAATAATACCTAGGTAGACTATGCGTAAAATTATCTTACTTAATTTAGCAATTGTCTTTGCTTTTTTTAGTACCTTAGAATGTGCAACGCGGATTTTTCTATATTACACTCGTGGCTCAGCGACTGCTGGATTACCAGAGCGCACACTCTATCTAACTTACCAACCTTTTGTTATGTTTGGTCCAGATTGGGAAAAGCGATTATCTCATGCATCACTTAAAATTAAATCAAATAAAAAAATTTATAAAATTTTATTACTAGGCGGTTCTACAGCTGCCCAGTTTCCTAATGACATTTTAGCTAATGCATTTAGGCATCGCTTTCCGCAATATGAATTCGAAGTTATCAATGGTGCAGACGGTGGTTACATTGCCAGGCAAGAAGTCATCGTAGCGAGCATTTGGGGCATTAAATTAAACCCAGATATTATCATCACGCTAGATGGCGCCAATGATCTGCTACATCGTATAAGAATGGATAAAGCAGGCAGTTTTTATCTCGATAAAGCTTACGCTTTAGCTTTAAAACACCCTTTTCTCTCCCCTTTTATTGAAAGCGTGAGACACTCTCAATTGCTACAGGGCTTACAAAGATTAGGAGAAAGAAAATTTATCAAATCTGCTGATAATTACATGGATGCCGTTCATGTCTATGCAGAAGCAGAACACAGCATCAATGTCCTAGCGAAAGGTATGACAGCAAAACGACTGATGGTATTACAACCTTTTATGTCATTTAAACAACCGCTTTCATCACAAGAGAAAAATTTTACAGCTTATCAATACCGTGATGCTGTAATGCAAACTTTATATGAAGCAGCAGATACTCAATTAAAAACATTAGCT
>BMAH01000062.1 GCA_014132615.1 Gammaproteobacteria bacterium | reverse complement strand
ATTCCATTTCGCTTGGTTACGTAAAATAATCCAAGAATTTAGTATAAAAAAGGACTTAACACAAGTTGCCTTAGTTTCTTATTTTATCATTGCTGAATTTCGCAGTTGCTTGGATAAGAGGTTAGTTTATTACTATGACCCAAGGATTTTTGAGCATGATTTACATATAATTATGGCAAAGATGCGTCTGCCTGTTGAGATCATTGCAGACGTGATGCAATTTAATTACAACTTTATTTTTTCCGAAGTAAGAGAGTATATGCAGATAAAGGAAGCGCAAATCAGAGAAGTGCAAATGCAACAAACCTTGTTTTATAACCAACAGCCAAATAGTCCACTACAACAAGAAAATGTTTATCGGCCACCAGCAAATAACCAAGATTATAGTTCAGCGAGATTTTATCAACCTAAACAACCATCCACTAGTAAGGTAAATAGCGGCAATAGGCAAGCTAAATATGCTGTTGTTAATAAATAACGATTTGATTAGTTAGCTAGTCCCTTGAAATTACTTTAAAAATTATTAGTTTTTTTTAATGATTTATAATGTTAAATAAAGGGGGTTCCTATATGCAGCACAATGAACAAGAAGAGGTTAAAAAAGTCTATTTACTCGGTTCAAATAGTCGTCATCTTCTTGAGCCTAATGAATATATAAGCAATGCGCTAGAGTTATCCGAGGACCAGCAAGTTTTTAATACACCTACAGAAGCTTTTCAAGGCGCTAGAGGAGATTATGGATTATATAGGGGTATTTTAGAACTCGCGGTGCCAATAGCAATGATTCAACAGGTTAATGGAAAAAATTTACTAATCGGTCATATCAGGAGTGAGTGGGTGACTGGTATTTTAATTCTTAGTAATCAAAATTTACTGAAGGATAAAACTGAAATAGAAACTAAAAAAAATAAAACGAAATATCTAGCCACCATTTTCGGTGATAGTAAACAGCCTTGGGCATATCACAAAATGCCGGAAACAGATAATGTAGAAAATGATGAATTTTATTTGTTAAAGTCTAATGCCAAAGAAGTTTTCTACCTTATTGAATCAATCTTACAAGCAAAAGACTTTTGGCAAAAACAAGCAAAAGGAAGTGACCTGCCAAATGGTATCAAACAAATGATGGAAGTTTTAAAAAGTGATGATAGCCTTGAAGATAAGCTGGCTACACTACAAAAACTAGCAAGAAACAAAGAAACTAAAGGAAAGCAATTATTTGGATTTCACGCCATTACTCGTGGTGGAGTAACAAGAAATTTTTATTCCGCGGTAGCTGCGCTTGATATTGCTAAATTAGAAAAGATTAATCAAAAAATCGATGAAGATAAATCGCCAAGGTTGAGTGCAAAACCCAAATCTAGTTCCTATTGATTAGTTCGCCAAGCAGTACGCTAAGCTATAAGCTTAATATATGAGCGAGCATGAACTTGCTATATGGGCTTCATTTATTATGCGAAGATTGAAATTTTTTACTTTCTTCTTTTCCTTTATCATTTTTAAGAAGGTCATTATTTATTTGACGCCAAGAATCTGTGTTGAAAATAAAGTTAGTTATTTTCTTTTGCCTGTAATCTTTTAAAAAAGGACGGTCTTTTTCCATTCTATTTAGTGTATCTAAGAGATGCTTTTTTTCTTCTGTATTTAAATGTGGCGAAATAAATTTAATTACATCAATAAAATATTCTTTGCTCAGTTTAGCTTGCTTAATATTCTCTGTAAATTGGTGCTGCCCGTTGCTAAAGTCTTTTGATGCTCCGTAAAGTGTTTCTTTATATTTTTCTCTACATTGTTTATAGT